>DASRCD010000738.1:0-5090 GCA_035653315.1 Candidatus Angelobacter sp. | reverse complement strand
AGCACGCTTATTACATCAAAAAAGGCTTCCTGAGCTATAAAGCTTCAACATAGAACCTCTTCCCTGAAGCAAAGCCTATCTGTGCAAGAGTACAAGAAATTACAACCATTTTTTTCTCTTCTTACTCTTGTCCAGAATGTTTAGGCGGTTAATCTGCCTGGTCTTCCTGTTCCGCCGGCAAAAAAAATTATGAAATGTTTTATGGTTTTCGACATTTTCAGACAGATGCTCACAGTTGAAAGCAACTCATAAACAGCTGAAGCACTCCGGCCACGAAGAGTGGCGGCTTCCAGATAAAGAGGTTTGAATTGATGACGACACAGCCAACTCAAGTCGAAAGCAGCTTTACCAGCCTCAGGAATTTCGTCGAACGGCACCTGCCAGGCTGCGATCAAAAAGCAAGTGAAAGCCCAAAGCAGGCGCAACTTAATCTTTATGAACTGCTGCAGGAATGTCTCCGCGCGCAGAATGAAGAGCTATGGGCCGAATTTATACGGCGCTCACAGCCGGTGATTGCTGCAGTCATCATCAACCGAACGCGGAGAGGTGGACGAATTGCCACTAGCGTGGTGGATGATCTGGTGCAGGACACGTACCTCAAGCTCTTTGACAATGATTGCACGGCTCTGCGGGAATTCAAGTGCGAGCATGAAAATGCGCTTTACGGATTTTTGAAAGTGGCAGCCTGTAGCGTTGTGAATGACCATTTTCGGGGGTGGCTTACTCAAAAGCGTGGCTGTGGCGTGCAGCCCGCTCACCTGGATGACATACCGTCGGTAGCAGTGAATATTAAAGGCCACGTGGAAACACAAGTGATGTTGTGTGAGATTGGCCGGCTTCTGGCAAGCCGTTCCGCCGATTCAACTTTTCAGCGAGATTGCACTATCTTCTGGCTCTATTACCAATATGGTCTTACTTGCAGGGACATAGCGCAGGTCCCCTTTGTGGATTTGACGGTGAAAGGGGTGGAAAGCACTGTTCTTCGTCTGACCCGCTATGTACGAGGGAGATATACCGCAAAAGCGTCCGCAATTTTCTAAGCATGCAGATGAGCGGGTTGAGTTCTCAGGGTACCTGCGGTTCTTGGATTTCATAATCAGGGATCGCCGTTCACTCTTTGGAAGGTTCCCAAAGCTCAATCTTGTTGCCATCAGGATCTCTCAGCCACGCAAAGTTTCCGTACTCAGGATATTCCGCAGTCTTTTCAATCGCCACGCCTTTGCTCTTTAGATGGCTGAGCACTTCTGCCATGCTCTTCACCCGATAGTTGATCTGGCCGGTTCGCGGCTTGTCTTTGATGTCCTGGTCTGTGGACATGATCGCCCATGCTGTTGTTCTTTTGATCTCCGGATTTTCCAGGTCCCTGGAGTCAAACGTTGCATAAATGGAATTGCACTCGCCATCTTCGCCCGCGAGAACAATCCCAAGGCAATCGCGATACCAGGCTGCCAACTTCTTTACATCGTTAGAAAACAGAAAAACGCCGCCAATTCCGTCAATCATCAATTCCTCCTGCTAGTCTTCTCTGCAAGTTTTCGAACAGGGATGCATAGTTCCAATTCAAAATGTGACCAATCCATTGCGTTTTCCTTGTCCAGGAAAACCTCAAGTCCAGGCGCATGCTCAGGCTCATAGTCACTATGGATCAGCCAGCCCCTGAACAGATAATCCGTCGCCGTAGCTACCGTGCGGATATCGCCGGAAACCCTGGTGCTGGCATATCGCATGGCCGGCATTTTCAATTTTGATATTCCTTTTATGCACTCAAAGGGAACAGACGGCGCAAAACAGACCTCATACCGGTAAAGATGTTTCGGGGTCACATGTGGATCATCCACTGACATTCCAAAAAGAGTTCCCTGCGAAAAAATATCCTGGGATTTGGCCCACTCAATCATTGTCTTGAGTGCGGCAAGTACCCTCTCCATTTCAAAGGCATTCGTAACTCTTATATAGGCGACCTGCCTTTCAGGAACGTCAATCAATCGCACTGGAAAAGCAGCTCGCTTTTCCTCCGCGCTCATGGGGAGAAGATATTCCTGTCCTGAGTAAAGTTCTTTGCAAATCTTGCTTTTTTTGATCTCGCCGCTTTTCCGGAACTCACTGGGTGAAGTGTCGTAGCCGGAGCGGAAAGCGCGTGAAAACACGGCCGATGACGAAAAACCGCAATCCAGGGCTATTTCTGTCAGGCTTTGTTCGGAATAACGAAGCAGGCGGGCCGCCTTTTCAAGACGAAGCCGGTTCGTAAACTGATTCAGGGTTTCGCCGGAAACAGCTCCAAAAATCCGATGGAAATGAAATTCTGAGAAGCAAGCCACACCAGCAAGCTCACCCAGTTTCACCGGGCGATGCAGGTTCTTGCGCAAATAGTCAATCACCCGGTCAATCCGCTGGGTATATTCGCTGTTCGCCTCAATTTTTTGGCTTGCCACGGATTCCATAGGCATTGTTCCCTGGAAATACGCCAACCTCTGTGCGCTAATTCCTCTTCTTCGATTTACGATCCACCCTGGGCCAATACTGAAACGGATCAGCATAGAGTTCGCCATCCAGGTCAGCCACGCGTTGCTGCATTCTCGCCTGCGCATCAGTAATTGCGCGGTTATAAATGGCCGGTCCAATTTCCTCCAGAAAGAAGTTGAGCAACAAATCCGCCCCCAAATCTCCAAGCGGTTCAGGCATGTTTTCCTGAAAATAGCGTTGGATGGAAGTGATTGCCTCCATGCGGTCCTGTTTGGAAATTTCAATGGTCATAACAATTATTTTTCCGGAATGAGTTGAATCTCAAAAATACTGGGCCAGAGTTTTCCTGTCACAAACAGGCGCTTGCCTTTTGCGTCATAGGCAATGCCGTTCAGCACCGCATCAGAATTGCGGCGGTACATCATGCTCAGAATGCCGGTCAGGTCAATCCATCCTGTCACCTTGCCGGTCCGTGGTGAAATGCGCGCAATCCTGTTCGTCTGCCACACGTTGGCAAAGATCTCGCCTTCCACAAACTCCAGTTCATTTAATTGCGTGATGGCTTTCTCGCCATCATGGACCTGGATGCGCCTTTTCTCTTCCAGCGTATTGGCGTCCCAAACTCGAATCTCATCCGTGCCGTCGCTCATAAAAAGCTCGTTGCCGCTTGTGGTCAAGCCCCAGCCTTCACCGGTATAGGTGAACTGGCGCAGCAGGTGAAAGTCGTCCGCGCTGTACACAAAGCCTGCCTGCGTCTTCCATGTAAGCTGCACAATCTTATTTTTGAAGAGCGTGATGCCTTCGCCAAAATATTTGGGATCAAGGTCAACCTTCTGCAGCACCTCGCCGGTCTCCAGCTTTACCTTGCGCAGCGATGACCGTCCATACAGCCCCGTGCCTTCATACAGAAATCCGTCATGGTAAACCAGACCCTGCGTGTACGCTTTTGGATCATGAGGAAATGTGTGGACCACTTTGAATCGATACACGGGAGTTTGCGGCTGTGCGGTTTGCGCTTGGGCCGCCTGCCCCTGAAGCGCAAGTGACGTAGCGGCAATCAACATTGCAATACCCAGCCTGAAATGAATTGCGTGCAGCCTCAAAAAGATTTCCTTGATAAGTTCTTGATCTACGCGCGCAGTCTGCGCATACCATCATGATGAAAGAACGTAATTAACCAACATTGCGAGCAGCGCTGAGCGCTTTTCTGCGCGCTCCCCGCCAATACAGTGCCAGCCCCACTCCTATAAATGCCGCTGTGCATACAACCAACTTGAATTCAAACCACACGGTGCTTTTGGCGTCACCCGGTGGAATGGCCGCCAGCGCCATGGAACCCAGGGTAATCAGAAAACCCAGTGCTCCGGTAATCCAGATGCCCGGTTTGCCTCCTGGCACCAGTACAGCTTGGGCCGTGGTCTCACGGTCGCGCCGATAAGCCAGCTTAATGGCCGCGGCATACATATAAAGGAACGGAACAAAATACAGAATCACGGCCATATCCACCAGGAATTGATAGGCCTCAACCACCGTGGCATTGATCTGGGAAAAAACTAAAACTACCATGGAAATTCCCGCCTGGACCAGAATTGAAATATACGGCGTTTTGAAGCGAGGATGGATCTTGCCGAAAAACGCAGGCAAATAGTGATCAATGCCGGCGACGAATGGCACTCGTGCTACTCCAGCCACTGTCGCGCCCACACCACCTGCGTTGCCAACCGTAACCAGCAGGGCAGCCAGCACGCCAAACCATCCAATTCCCAGCATGGCTGAACTGCTGCTGATGGCCTGAAAAACTCCGTTCCGCACATCCGTTTTTTCCGGTGATTGCAATGCCATCAGCGCCACTGTGGCAAGAATATAGATGGAAGCAATCAAAACCGCCGAGGCGTAAATCGCGCGCGGGAATGTCTTGCGTGGCTCCCGTACCTCTTCACTCATGGCGCAAACCAGCTCCATGCCGGTAAACGCAAATGCAATGTTTGACCAGAAGTTGACTGTGTCCAGGTTCCACACCGGCAGGGAAGACTTCCATGAAAATGGAGTCGCGCTGCCATGATGGAACCATAAATAAAATCCAATTCCCGCCAGCATGATCAGGGGAGCGTAGGTTGAAACGCCGCCTGCATTCTGCAGCCACTTGCCAATGTCCAGCCCAACAATATTCAGAATCACTGCCACGGCCAGCAATCCTAAGGATGCCCAAAGCAGATAGCTTGGGCTGCTGGCCAGGTGCCCCCACTTGGGCCCGCCAATATAAACTGACATCGCCACACTTGCCGTCAACAACCCGGGGAAATAGAAGAAGGTATAAATCCAATAGGACCATCCGGCCACAAAGCCGTGGAAATCTCCAAAAGCTTCCTTGCTCCAAACGTAAAGACCGCCTTCAGACGGGAATCGCGTGGAAAGCTCAATAATGATCAGTGAAGTCGGCAGAAAAAAGAGGACTGCTGCCAGCACCCATAAGCTGATGGAAGATGTGCCGTTGTGCGCCGCCGCGGCCACCCATCGCGGCCCCAGAACGGCGGCAATGTTGAACAGCAGCACGTCCCAGAATCCCATGGCACGGCGCAATTGTGATTTTGGACTGCCAGTCTCCTCAGCCATTCCAGCCTTTCCCA
>DASRCD010000737.1:0-3889 GCA_035653315.1 Candidatus Angelobacter sp. | reverse complement strand
TACCGGCTTCCTGGACGGCATTGTTGTGATTCCCCAATTCGTACTGCGTGAATTGCAACTGGTGGCTGATTCAGCAGACTCGCTGAAGAGGAACCGCGGGCGGCGCGGCCTGGACATTCTCCAGCGTGTGCAGAAAATCGTCACGGTCACGGTCCAGATTGTGGAGGATGATTTTCCCACCATCCGTGAAGTTGATCTGAAGCTCATTGAACTGGCAAAGACCTACGAAGCGAAAATCATTACCAATGATTTCAACCTGAACAAGGTGGCGCAGTTGCAGGGCGTGGAAGTGCTCAATATCAATGAACTGGCCAATGCGCTCAAGCCCATTGTGCTGCCCGGCGAAACTATGCGGGTATTCATCCTGAAGGAAGGCAAGGAATATAACCAGGGTGTTGCCTATCTCGATGATGGAACCATGGTGGTAGTGGACAATGCGCGCAAGTTGATCGGCAAGAACGTGGATATTGCCGTAACTTCAGTCTTGCAAACCACGGCGGGCAAGATGATTTTCGGCAAGTTTGATGAGCGTTCACGTCCGAATGAACGGCCGGAAGCGAAACCCGAACTGGGAAAACCGGAAATCAAGAAATCCCAGCCCATTATTGTGGAATCAACGCCGCAACCCGAATAACGTTATGTCCTTTCGGGAACTGGCGATTAGGCAGAAGCTCGCTTAAAATCATTTCATACTGATCCGCTCGAGAGATATCAGGGGCTTGTCTCGGGAGGCCTGCCTTGTTTACCACCAGATTGCTCAAAAAACGGACGTGTCTCACAGCAGTGCTGCTGCTGTGTTCGTCGCTGGCATGGGGTAAACAGGAAATTTTTCATGCAGCTTTGCTGCAGGCTTCAGCTCTGGCTTCCGGGCAATTGCATGTAACCGTGGCGGACCAGAATGGCCAGCCGCTTTCACAAGCGACTGTGATCATCCAGCAAAATGCCAAGGTTGTAGCCCAGGAGCCGACAACGCCTTCAGGCAGTGCTGTGTTGCGGCAGCTTGCACCGGGCGCTTACAGGGTGCTGGTTGAAAAAGAAGGCTTTTACACCACTGAGGTGGCAAAGCTGGAAATCGTCTCCGGGCAAAGCCTGCCGCTGGAAGTCCGGTTGCAACCGGTGCGGGAATTCAAAGAGCAAGTGGAAGTAGCGGCGCAGGCCTCGCCCATTGATCCGGAGGAGAGTTCGAGCGCGCAGTCGATTACCGCCGCAGACATTTCCAATATTCCTTATCCCACCACCCGCGATTATCGCAACGTTCTGCCTTTCATTCCCGGCGTTGTCGCGGATTCAGGCGGACAGATTCACGTGGCCGGTTCAAGCACGCAGGAAGTACAGGACTATCTTGATGGTTTTGAAGTAAGCCAGCCAGCCGGCGGGACGCTGGGAATACGGCTGAACCCGGACTCATTGCGAAAGATTGAGGTGCGCAGCAGCAGGTATTCAGCCGAGTTTGGCAAAGGCTCCGGCGGGCTGGTGGACTTGCAGGTGCAGGATGGCGATAACCGCTTCCGGTTTAATGCCACGGATTTTGTGCCAACGCTGCAAAATGTGAAAGGCATCCACATCAATAACTGGACGCCGCGCGGATATTTTTCCGGGCCGGTGGTGCGCGACAAACTCTGGTTTGACCTCTCTCATGAAGGAGAGACGGATTACAACATCGTGAAAGAATTGCCGGACGGGGCAGACACAAACCGCGTGTGGCGCACCGCGGATATGGGGCGTCTGCGCATGAATCTGGCGCCCGGCAATGTGCTCACCTTTAGTTCATTGCTGAATGTGCTGGATTCCAAAAATTCCGGGATCTCGCCGTTGGACCCGGTCTCAGTTTCGCAGCAGGTGCATACTTCTCTTTATTTGCTTGGCCTGAAAGACCAGATCACAATTGCAGGCGGCACGCTGCTGGAATTGGGTACGGCTTTCCATCGCAGCAAAACGGATTCACTGCCTGTAGGCGATCTGCCTTATGTGCTTGGCCCAACTGGACGGTCTGGAAACTATTTTGCTACCGACGAGAACAGTTCCACCAGGACACAGGCATTTACGAATCTATTCTTGCAGCCATGGAAGCTGCTGGGCACACATCAGTTCACCGTGGGCGCTCGAGCAGACCATGTGGTTTACCACGGGCGCATTGATCGTGGCGCCATACAGTTTGTAGATGGCAACAACGCTCTTCTGCGGCAGGTTACATTTTCCAACACGCCGGGATTCAGCCTGAATACGTTTGAATCCAGCGCTTACGTGCAGGACAGGTGGCAGCCTGTGCAGCGTGTGCTGATTGAGCCGGGCGCACGATGGGACCGCGACAGCTTTCTGCAACGCGACTTTTTCTCGCCCCGCATTGCAGGCACGGTGTTGGTGGATAGAAACAGTGAGACAAAGCTCAGCGCGGGAATTGGTATTTACTATGACCGCAGCAACCTGGCACTGGCGAGCAATGCTTTTCAGGGAACGCGCACGGATGTGTTCTTATCGCCGGCCCCGCAGACGTTTTTCGCTAATTTCATTGTGAACCCTGCCCTGCTGGCCATGCCGCGCTATACGAATTGGAGCGTGTCAGTGGACCGCAGGCTGCCATGGAAAGTCTATGCCCGGCTGGAATACCTGAGCCGGCATGGCGAGCATGGCTGGGCGTATGAAGAACAGACCAATGGAAATTTTGAACTGCTGAGCAACAAGGCTGATCGCTATGACGCCGCACAGATCACGTTGCGCAAGGAATTAAAGAGCGGCTATCCGGTGCTGGTTGCCTATACACGCTCAAGAGCTGTTTCCAACCAGACCATTGATTTTGCCATTGATGCTTTGCTGGTGGGCGGACAGAGACCCGGCGTGCTGCCCTGGGACGCTCCCAACCAACTGGTAACCTGGGGAAGCTATCCCCTGTTCTGGAAATTTAAAAAATTTGATCTGGCATGGTCGGCTATCTGGCGTTCAGGCTTTCCTTTTGGAACGGTGGACCAGTTTGGGCAGGTAGTGGCTGGGGTAGGCGCATTCCGGTTCCCGGACTTCTTCACACTGAATCCAGCCATCGAACGGAAGTTTGTCTTTCGCGGCTATCGCTGGGCCGCGCGCATTGGGATCGAAAATATTACCAATAGCCTGAATCCAACCACGGTAGATAACAACGTGAACTCGCCGACATTTCTCAGCTTATTTGGCACCGGCAAACGATCCCTGAATGGGCGAATCAGATTTTTGGGAAAACAGTGAATCAGCAAGTTAGCAACTGGCAATTAGCAAATAGCAATTAGTTTTCGCATGCAACTTATAGTTCCGCGTTCACTACACGCCTTTAAATGAATGAGGAACAAGAACCGTAGTTTCGTTCCACATAGATGGAACGATAATGGTACAGGTTCGTGCTAATTGCTAGCTGCTAATTGCTAGCTGCTAATTGCTAACTGCTAATTGCTAACTGCTATCTGCCGCTTCCCTCACGCCCGCTGAATTCCAGTTCCGGAGTGGCGTTTAGAAGTGCGCGCGTGTATTCATGCTGGGGACGCGATGTAATTTGCTCAGAAGTTCCAAGTTCCACAATTTCACCACGGCGCATTACGGCAATTCGGTCGCAAAGATAACGCACCACCGGCATGGAGTGCGAAATAAAGAGGTAGGTAAGTCCAAAGTCACGCTGTAGCTTCTTGAGCAGATTTACGATCTGCGCGCCAACACTTACATCAAGGGCGGAAACGGGTTCGTCGCAAACCACAAATTTTGGGCGCAAAATCAAAGCGCGGGCAATGCCGATGCGCTGGCGTTGTCCGCCTGAAAATTCGTGAGGATAGCGGCGCAGCGCGAATTCATCGAGTCCTACAGCTCGCAGAATGGTTACTGCTGCCTCAAGCAACGCAGCCTTGGGTGAGTTGGATGAGGATGAAGAATG
>DASRCD010000736.1:0-4991 GCA_035653315.1 Candidatus Angelobacter sp. | reverse complement strand
AAAGCGGAATCAGCACGGCAATCAAGGAAACCGTCAGCGAGATAATGGTAAAACCGATCTGTCCCGCGCCCATGAGCGCGGCTTCCAGCGGCGGGTGGCCTTCTTCCAGGAAACGATCGATGTTTTCGATCATCACAATGGCGTCGTCCACCACAAACCCGGTAGAGATGGTAAGCGCCATCAAAGAAAGGTTATCCAGGCTGTAGCCCAGCAGGTACATCACGGCAAATGTGCCCACAATGGAGAGCGGCACCGCTACGCTAGGAATGATGGTGGCCGAGAGATTGCGCAGGAAGAGAAAGATCACCAACACTACAAGGCAGACGGTGAGCATCATCTCAAACTGAACGTCTTTGACTGATGCGCGAATCGTCTCGGTGCGGTCTGTAAGAATGGCAACTTTCACTGAAGAAGGCAGACCGCCCTGCAACTGTGGCAGCACTTTCTTAATGCGGTCCACCACGCCGATAATGTTGGCCCCAGGCTGGCGCTGAATATTGACGATGACCGCCGGCTTATCGTTCATCCATGCGGCCTGCTTTATGTTTTCCGCGCTATCAATAATGTTGGCTACGTCGCGCAAGCGCACAGGAGCGCCATTGCGGTAGGCAATGATCACGTCTTTATATTCATTGCCGGAAAGAAGCTGGTCATTGGTTGAAATGGTATAGGCCTGCCGCTGGTTTTCCAGAATGCCTTTGGCCTGATCAACGTTTGCCTGTCCCAGCACCGTGCGTAAATCTTCCAGGCTCAACCCATAAGAAGCCAGCGCTGTGGGGTTCGCTTGAATGCGCACCGCAGGCTTCTGGCCGCCGCTGATGGAAACCATGCCCACGCCGGTTATCTGGGAAATTTTCTGCGCCAGCGTGGTGTCTGCCAAATCCTCCACTTTTGAAAGCGGCAGACTATCTGAGGTCAAGGCAAGTGTAAGAATCGGAGCGTCAGCCGGATTCACCTTGCTGTAAATCGGCGGATTGGGCAGATCGCGGGGAAGAAAAGTTGTGGAAGCGTTAATCGCGGCCTGAACTTCCTGCTCGGCAATGTCAATGTTCTGCTCAAGAGTGAACTGCAGCGTGATGACTGAACTGCCAAAAGAACTTGTGGACGTCATCTGGCTCAGTCCGGGAACCTGCCCGAACTGGCGCTCCATGGGCGCAGTCACCGAGGACGCCATCACTTCCGGTCCCGCGCCCGGATAAAACGTAATTACCTGGATGGTGGGATAGTCAACCTGAGGCAGTGCTGAAACCGGCAACTGCAAATAAGCCACCAGACCCACCAGCAGCAGGCCAATCATCAGCAGTGACGTGGCAACAGGCCGCAGGATGAACAGTTTGGATGGACCGCCCCCGCCCGTTGTGTGTTGAATGCTCGTTATGTTTTCAATATCGGACACAATTCCCGACCTTTGGTCATCTATTCAAGGCAGAGTAGGTACGCGTAAGCGTGCACGCGAGCTACAGGTTGAACGTGCTTTATTGTCCCTGGGCTTGTCCCTGGGACTGGTCTTTCTGTGAACCGCCCTGGCGTATCTCTACATGCGTGTTGTCCTGGAGCTTATCCTGGCCATCGGTCACAACCATGTCACCGGGATTGATCCCCTGCGTAATGGCGGCAAAATTTCCTTCGGAAAAACCGACCGTAACGTTGCGCATCTGCACGGTTTTGTCCGGCTTCACAGCAAAAATATATGCTCCGTTCGGTCCGCGCTGGATTGCGGCAACCGGGACCACCGTATTGTTTTTTCTCACTTCCAGCAGCAAATGTATGTTCACAAACTGGTTCGGCCACAATGCACGATCTTTATTCTGGAAGACGGCCTTCAGCTTTCCTGTGCCCGTGGTCACATCAATCTGGTTATCAATGGTGGTCAGAGAGCCGGTGGTAAGCTTTGTCTGGTCGTCACGGCTATACGCATCCACCTGGAGCGGCGCTTTTCGCATGTGCTGGGCAACGGCCAGCAGATTGTCCTGCGGCAGGCTGAAGATTACAGCGATCGGCTGCAACTGCGTGATCACCACCAGGCCGTTGGGATCGGCGGCATGGATGATATTTCCGACATCCACCTGGCGCAGTCCAACACGCCCGCTCACTGGAGCAGTTATTTTTGTATAGGTCAGGTTCAGCTTTACGTTATCAATCTGTGCCTGGTCAGCGCGCACTGCGCCTTCAAGCTGTCCCACCAATGAGCCCTGTGTATCAAACTGCTGCTGTGGGATCACGCCCTCTTTATATAAGCCGGAAAAACGATCTAAATTGAGCTTGGCGTCTTTCAGTGCCGCCTGGTCTTTAAACAATGTGGCTTCCATCTGGCTCAACTGCACTTCATAAGGACGCGGATCAATTACCGCCAGCAGGTCGCCTTCTTTTACTTCCTGCCCTTCTGTGAATGCCACTTTCACCAATTGCCCATCGATACGGCTCTTCACCGCTACCGTGTTGAACGCTTCCACGGAACCCAACCCGCTCAGGATTACCGGCAGGTCGCGTACCTCCGCCGTAGCCACGGCCACAGGGATACTTGCCTGGCCATTTTGGCCTTTCTTTCCAGTGCCGCTGCCTTTTCCTTTGGAGTTGGCGCTGGTTTTTCCGCAACCGGTAATTAAAAGCAGAACAAGACAAGCGCACACCATGGTGCGGCTGGCCAGAGAATGAAACATAGGTTTTGACATCTGTCCTCTCAAGGGCAGGATCTTGGAAATCTGAAATCCTATACAGACTTCGGTTTTTCAGCAATTGCCGTCAGCGACGGAAGCCACTAACGTTAGGAATGTGCCGATTCGGGCGCATACATCACCCACTCCTCTATTTGACGGCATTTTTGGGAAATGTGGTGCTTGGATTTGTAAATAATTGTAAAAACAAAATCCTGTAAATTTAACAACTTACGATTACTTCATCTTCGCGCCATGCTCGCCCAAAGCTCTGCCCGGCTTGGATTCTACTTTCGTAGTAATTTTTGCCATTTTGTCTTCACTTGCGCTTGCCAGGAAGCTCCATCGTTCAGAGGTGCCGGTTCGATATTCAGTATGCTTAACGAATTAGAGGTGGCGCTGCATTGAGCTTCTCCGCCGTTTTGTACGCATCCACCATGCCATAAATCCAAAGAATTGGGGTTGTGATAAACCCAATGAAAGCAAGCATCAGCAAAGCCGATACGAGATAACAAATGAGGAAGATAATTCCTTTTCCGATCTCGCCATTGTAGATCTGCCCAAGCCCAGCCCAGAAGAATGAGAGCACTGCAGCGACGCCGGGGTTTTTCTGGGATTTCACCACGACCACTTGCTGCTGCGGCGGAGCCTGAATTCCCGGAGCCACGGCTGTTCCGGCCGCTGGGGCCAGGCTGGTTGATCCTGTTCCCGCTGCACGTCCGCAGCCGGGACAAAATTGGTCCGTTGCCTTTATCTCACGCCCACAGCCTGAACAAAACATGGCGTATCCCCCTTCAGTAATTCTTGGGCAGCACAATACTGTCAGAGCCGGGAAAACTCAAGCTTTTTCGGCATCAACCTGAAGTTTTATCAGGTAATCTCGGTTCAGGTTTCTTTTATCTTGCTGCTTGCCCTTTTAATGCTTGGCCCGGCACAGCTCCGGTAGTTTTGCCATTTTCAAACACCACTTGTCCATTCACCAGCACGCACTCCACCCCTTCAGAAAGTTGCGTCGGCTGGGTGTACGTTGCTTTGTCGATGATGGCATCAGGATTAAAAACGGTGACATCGGCAAAAAATCCTTCTTTGATCAGGCCGCGCCCTACCAGATGCTCACGCTGTGCAGGGAGCGACGTAATTTTCCGGACCGCCTGCTCCAGCGGCATCAATTGCAAATCGCGGACATAGTGCCCTAAAAATCGCGGCATGCTGCCAAATGTGCGGGGATGTGCATGGGGCTCAAACAAAGGGCCGTCCAATGGCATTTCATTCGCGTCCAACCCGATGCTGGTCCAGGGCTGCTTGAGCCCTGTCTGCAAATCTTCTTCACTGGCAATGAAGTACAGAGCGCCCGTAAGTCCGTTATCCTCCAGAACAAAATCAAAGAGCGCATCCAGCGGATCTTTCTTCTGCATTGCCGCCATCTCAGCCACGGTCTTGCCTGTGTACTGCTTCAGCGCGGGATTCACCACGGAAGAAATCATCACGCCGGGTGCGCCGCCGGAATCCAGATACAGGTTCTCCCACGTGCGCTCACCGTTGGCCGACATCTCTGTCTTAATGCGCTGGCGTATAGCAGGATCATGCAGCCTCTCCAGTAATTTACTGGTTCCGCCATCGGCTACCCATGGCGGCAGGCTTGAAGCCAGCGCCGTGGCCCCTGCCAGGTAAGGATACATATCCGCCGTTACATCCTGCCCTGAGTCGCGCGCTTCCTGAATCATCCTTACGATCTGGATCATGCTGCCCGCGCGATTTTTGCCGCTGACCTTCAGATGGAAAATCTCCACCGGAAGATGGGCTTCTTGCCCAATGCGCAGCGCCTCGCGTACCGCCGCAACTTCATTTAATCCTTCACTGCGCATGTGCGTGGCATAAATGCCGCCGTATTGTGCCGCCACTTTGGCCAGCTCAATCAGCTCTTCAGTCTTTGCGTAATGTCCCGGCGGATAAATCAGGGCCGTGGAGATGCCCAGCGCGCCTTGCTGCATGGCCTGCGCCACCAGCGCTTTCATCTTTTCCAGTTCTTCCGCCGTAGGCGCGCGATCTACATCGCCCAGAACATATTCGCGGACCTGCGCCGCGCCCACATACGTTCCTATATTGATGGGCGTGCCTTTTTTCTTCAGGCTATTCCAGTAGTCGTCCAGCGTGTACCAATCAATTTTCAGGTGATATTCATTCAATAAAGGCTGCGCTGCCGCGATCGTGTTGGCATTGTTCGGAGCAATCGATCCGCCTTCCCCGGTGATCTCAGAGGTGATGCCTTGTGAGAGTTTGCTGGTGGAGCGATTGTCAATCAGCAGAGAATCTTATGATTGGCCCAGCATGTCAATA
>DASRCD010000735.1:0-10828 GCA_035653315.1 Candidatus Angelobacter sp. | reverse complement strand
AGCTGCGTTTCACCAGGACCGCGCGTGCCGATGCCGCCGCCCAGCTGCGACATCTCAATGCCTCTTCCGGCCAGGCGGGGCAGCATATATTCCAGCTGCGCCAGCTCAACCTGAAGCTGGCCTTCACGGCTGCGCGCATGCCGGGCAAAAATATCCAGGATGAGTTGCGTGCGGTCAATGACCCGCGCATTCACTTCCTTTTCAATATTGCGCTGCTGCGAAGGAGAAAGCTCATGGTCAAACAGCACAAGGTCCGCATCCACTGAAGCTACGGCCCCGGCAATTTCCTGCAGCTTGCCTGTGCCAATCAGCGTTGCCGGATCAGGCCGGTCACGGCGCTGGATAAATTCACCGGCAATTTCCGCGCCGGCGGAGGTCACCAGTTCGCGGAATTCAGCCAATGATTCTTCCACGCCTACGCGAGAGACACTACGGTCTTCACTCTGCTGTGTCGCAACATTGCGCGCCAGCACAGCGCCGGGAGGCAGATGAAGGTCGTGGTCAGAACGCGAGCGGTGGCGAAATTCCAGAGCTACAAGGAACGCACGCTCGGGCCCGTCACGACCAGTCGTGATCCCGGCCGGCGGTTCAGAACGGCGGGAACGCTGCCCAGGAATAAATTAGCCCTCCGCTTTGGCCGAACTGCTTTCGCCGTCGCCCGCCTGTGCGTGCGAGCGAGACTCACCGTGATGGCTGCTGCTGCCTTTGGCCATGACCACGGTTGAGATGGCGTGTTTGAAGATCAGTTGTTCCTGGTTGTTGGTTTCCATGACAACTGAATATTTATCAAAGGACCGTATACGTCCAGTCAGCTTCACCCCGCTGAGCAGATAAATGGTGATCTGGCTTTTGTCCTTGCGCGCGGTATTCAGGAACGAATCCTGTATGTTTTGTGCCGGCTTATTTTCCATCTGCCGATCTCTCTCCTATTTCCTTTTTAGAATCTGGGAAACAGTTTTTTTTACTTGCCAGTGCCATTGTAGCTTCTTGGATGCGTTCCCGGCAAAGGCGCAAATTTCATCCCATTCTGGGCCGGATGTTAAAATTTTAATACCTCATGAAGAGTGCCGCACAGAAGACCATTCCTGCCGTTCCCATGCTCGATCTTTCGCGCCAGTATGCCTCCATTCGCCAGGAAGTTCTGGCGGCGATTGCCCGGGTTTGCGACTCTCAACGCTATATTTTGGGAGATGAAGTTACCGTGTTTGAGCGCGAATTTGCTGCTTTGTGCGGCACTGCCGATGCAGTAGGCTGCGCTTCCGGCACGGATGGACTCTGGTTGGCACTTGCCGCTGCCGGCATCGGCCCCGGCGATTCGGTCATTACCACGCCTTTCAGCTTTTTTGCCACCGCCAGTTCCATTCTGCGCGCCGGAGCAACTCCGGTTTTTGCTGACGTTGATCCGGAAACCCTGAATCTTGATGCTGCCAGTGTGGAAAAGCGGATGAAGTCTGCATCGCCACAGATCAAAGCCATTCTGCCGGTCCATCTTTATGGCCAGTGTGCGGACATGGACGCGTTCAACCGCCTGGCGGCGGAATTCAAGGCCCCAGTGATTGAAGACGCGGCGCAGGCTGTGGGCGCAACCTGGAACGGCAAGCGCGCAGGCTCGCTGGGAGTTGCCGCGGCGTTCAGCTTCTATCCAACAAAAAACCTCAGCGCGTTTGGCGATGCCGGCGCAAATACCACCAGTGATGCCGGACTTGCGGAGCGCATGCGCTCACTGCGCAATCATGGCGGCAAGCAGCGCTATTATCACGATGAAGTGGGGGCCAACAGCCGCCTGGATTCCATTCAGGCAGCCGTGCTGCGGGTGAAAATGCCGCATCTTGAAAGCTGGAATACTGCGCGCCGTGCGCGGGCCAAAACTTATGATCAGCTTTTGCACAGCGCCGGGCTTACAAAAACTGGCGCTGCCTCAATTGTGCCGGTCACACTGCTCAAAACTCTTCCTGCGGCGCATCACATTTATCACCAATATGTCGTGCGCGTCCGCGAGCGCGACAAACTGCGCGCCTTTCTCAATGAGCGCGGGATTGGCTCAGAAATTTACTATCCCATTCCGCTCCATCTGCAAAAATGCTTTGCTTATCTCGGGTATGCTCCGGGCGATCTGCCGGAAGCCGAGCGCGCTGCACTGGATGTATTGGCCCTGCCAATCTTCCCTGAGTTGGAAGAAGGCGAGCAACGCCACGTGGTGGAAGCGATTGCTGAATTTTATTCCTGAAGTTTATTTCTGAAGAGCTAGTTAACTCTGGCTCATAATTATGCTGCCGGTGTGAAGCATGAGGTGTGAAAATCCTAAGCTGTGGATGCGCCGACTGCTTCTGTATCGCTTAACAGCGCTTGATATTCAGCAGACGCTTTTTCCAACCGCACCTGCTCATCTGATCCGTTCATGGCGTTGGCTGCCATCAGGCAATAAGCAGAACGGAACACAGCATAGGCGCAGATGTAATCATTAATTCTGCCCTGTGCATCATCGCCGCTGATAGAACAATAGAGATCAAGGAATTTTTTCTTCTGCTCCCCATTCATGCGCCACTCGATAATCGCTCCAGCCAGGTCCCAGGCAATGTCGGTTGCGCCGGAAAAGAAGTGATCGTCGCCATGGCTGCCGGAATCCGTCTTCAACATCTGGCCCTCTTTATTCAAGATCCATTCATACGGCTGCATCTTTCCATCGGCAATCACAGGGCGTTTCACCCTTAGCGCCATTGGAAGGTTAATCTTCAATTCATGCAGATTATGCTCAGCCATCTGCTGCAATGGACTGATATCCATCTGGCGTTCCACAAACGCCTGCACGCGATAAGCACAATACTCCGCTAGACGGGCAATCACGCTTGGTGACAATTCAGCCGCGCGCATGGGATGGCCGTTAATCCATGGATACGAAATAAATCCATGGACTTCTTTCCGTGGCAGCGGCCCAAATTCCGCTTCTGCAACTTTGCTTTCCCGCTCAAAAACCTGATCGCCATAGTGGCCAATGCCAACAAACTTGAACATCCGCGCAGGATGGCCTGCCGTCAGATACTTGAGCCGCTCAAAGCTCGTCCATGCCGCCGGCCATTCGTGCTCACTCGTAAAGTGCTTCCTGCGCCATTCTCCGCCGCCGATAAAAATTTCTGCCCCCATTGGAAGCAGAGGTCCATTCGCAACGGCAAGGCTGCGGAACCTTTTCCACCTTCGCGCACCGTCCATCGTGCAGAGCGCATCCGCGTTCGGCTCATGGCCGCAGAGCAGCACAATTTTTTCCCGCGAGGCACCCGCTGCTTCCGCCGCCTCTGCCACCGCAAGAAATGACGATCCGCTCAATCCCGGCCCTTCATCCACAATCACAAATGTTGCATTGCGGGAAACAGCGCTCCGGATGAATTCCTGCTGCTCTGCCGTGAATTCAGCGACACGGTTGTAAGGATGTCCCTGCGGACGCACCGTGATTCGCTTTGCCTGCATGCCGCGAATCCGCGCCGCTGCCGTGACTACAGCGCTTAAAGTTGTTCCAATGCTTCGTATGCCGATAACGGCAAGATCATTCGCGCAATTCTCAATTTCAGTTACGCGCTCAGCATAGGCCAACGGATGAAGTCCGTAATAGGCAAAGCCTTCAGGAGTAGAAACAGTCAGTGTTTCAGGAATGGATTGCTCTCGCAGATCAACCAGCAGCTTTTCTGAATTGGCGGAAAAATAAGTACCGTGGAATGGTTGGGAATTAGGAGAGCAGGAAAGGCGCAGCGCTTGGGCCAGATGATCCGTGATGGTTTCAATAAAAAAAGCGCAGTCGCTGCCGGCATCGGCAACGCCGCACTCCAGTTCTCCAGCCAGCAAAAGCGTCCGCATGAGCTGTTCTTCCGTGGGCCGGGAACCTGAACATAACAGTTCCTCAACCAACCTTGAGCGTAGCTCTGTTCCGCTTACTGTTTTCCTGCCCTCGCGGAAAACCAGCAGGTTCAGAGCGCTCATCGGCTCAGCTCGCGCCGGCGTGGATCAGGCTGCTTTCTTGGTTCTGCGTGTGGCCCGTGGTGAACGCGCGACATCACCCTCTTTGTCGACAAAGTACAAAAACTGGTTGTCACGCTCAATTGCATTCGGCACCAGCACCTCTGTCTCGCCTTCGCCGGATTTCGGCTTCCGCGAAACATTTCCCTCGCCGTCAACAAAATACAGATACTTCTTGTAATCCCGTTCCAGACTGAGTTGTTTGACCTTTTCTGCCATACCCACTTTGACGGTAGAAGCAGGTCGCTGGATGCCCGATAAACTTTACTGTTTCGATTTCATTTTGGTTCGAGCAGCTCTCTTATGATGGGAAACAGGCGGTTCTTCGCCCGGGGCCAGCACGCGTCTCACAATGGGTGGATTGAATTTGTAAGTACGATCGTGGATCGCTCCATTGTCGTCTTTTACATGCACGGTAAACGTGCGTAGATTGCCTTCTTTTTCAAAGTCCTGGCGTCCCAGCGCCACCGGCAGCATACCTGCTAAATCCCGCTCACGATATGCGGTTTCATAGCGGTGTTTGCGCGCATTCCAGGTGAAGACGCGTATCTGGGTGAAGTCATAAGGCTGCCCGTCTTTATTTTCTGTTAACAAAACCAGGTACTCGGGAACCTTGTTGTCTCCATCTTGAACCTCATCCAGCGGGAACGCCGCTACAATTCTCTGCCCTTCAGAGTACTCGGCAATGCTGGAAGGGATATCCAGATAAAGCGCGCGTCCCAGCACCCAGCCCACTCGCTTTTGCGCGTCGCGCACCAGCCACCAGTCTTCCCGTACTGCGGGAGGCGCTTTGCTGTCACCCTTTACATGCTCTTCATCCGGACTGTCAGTATCTGCGTCTTTGTCTTTCTGCTTTTCATCTTTCACTTGCACTTGCAGCGGTGCTGCATTGCGGTCCACGGATTGCCTTTGCAGCAAATCCACTTTTTGTTTTTCATTTAGCAGATATAAGTAACCGGTTTTTCGTCCCGGCAGCACATGCACCTTTACCTGTTCTTCCGTGCTGGCGGTGGCTTGTGCGGGAGCATTCTTGAACTGCTCGGCCAGGCGCTGGAACTGGTCAAACGTGGCTTGGTCAACTAAATAGCGTTCCTGTATCCAGCCTTCCTCTCCGCGTGGTGAGCGCACCCGCAGAAAGCGCTTGTTCTGCATCCTTTCCAGGATCTGCACACGCTCGCCGTTATGCACCACGCCGGTTTTGTTATAGACGGTGGAGACGTGATCGCGGAGACTGGCTTCCGTGACTGCAACATAAGCGTATTCCGCGCCGCTGGCGCTGCCCGCCCCTCCGCAACCTGCCATGGCGCAAGCCAGGGCCGCGGTTCCGGCAAGCACCAGGACAGAGAAATACCTTTTGACTACAGGGAATATGCTTGGAAGTTTTCGCATCGCCGTAAGAACATATTAACAGTCCACCGTGAGTCAAAACAGTTGCGAACGCCCTTGTCCTGATGGCGATTGTTCATGCAAATATAGACCAAAGTTTACGCATTCCTCTGCTACTGCTGCGCCGCACCCTGCTGCGCAAAAATAATGTAATGTCCCGCCGGATCTTTTACGCCAAACTCTCTGGAGCCATAAAATGTGTCGCGCATTGGCATGGCCAGTTCCACCCCACGCACCGCATCCAGGGCTGACTGGATGTTTTCTACTTCCATATAAAGGAACGTAGGGCCTTTCTGCGCTGCTTCATGGATCGCGGCAATATCTTTTTCCACGCTGGCAAAGCTCTGGTACATCAACTCCAATCCTTCTTTTTGCAGCAGAGTGAATCCAAGCTTGCCGCCTTCCGGCACCTCTATTGTTTTCTGGAACCCGGCGCATTTGGTCCAGAACTCAATGCAGGGCTCAATTTCCTGCGCAAATAAGATTGGCGTAATCTTCTTAACATTGGCGGTTGTCATGATCATTTGTCTCCAAGAAGCCTTTATTTTCGTTTGCATTTCTATCTAATCTAAATTAGACTAGAATACATTATGACATCATTTCACTGGCGTCAATAGAAGAGTTCACAAAATGTCTGACGACCCACGCCAACTACAAGATTTGATCTCCATAGGTCCGGCCATGCTTCGCGACTTTGAACTGCTTGGCATCCGCAGCGTGCGCCAGCTTGCCCGGCAGAATCCTGTCCGCCTTTATCAAAGGCTCTGCCAGATTAGCGGCCAAAAAATCGACATCTGCTGCCAGGACGTTTTCTCTGCCGCTGTTGCCCAGGCGCGCAATCCTCTGCTTCCCGCCGGGCAATGCCAATGGTGGTATTGGAGTCGCCAGAGAAAGGCCAGCCATGCCCGCCACTAAAAAACGGGAACTTACGGTGCCTGATCTGGTCTTGCTGAGCCTGCTGGCCGAGCAGCCCATGCACGGGTATCAGGCAAACCTTGAGTTGGAACGGCGTCAGGTGCAGGACTGGGCGGCACTCTCCCGCCCTCAAATTTATTATTCGCTGGAAAAGCTGGAAAAATTGGGCCTGATTCAGGTCACCGGCGACCAGGCTCCCGCGCTTGGCCCGGAGCGCCGCATCTTCACAACCACAGCAAAAGGACAAGAAGAGCTTGCCACGGCTCTGGAGCGTGAAGACTGGACGCAGCAACGCGACCGTCCTCCTTTTGTCACCTGGATCATCCTTTCATGGCAGGCTCGCCCGGGAATGTTCCAAAAACAGCTTGAGCGGCGGCGTAAGTTTCTTGAGGAACAGCTTGTGCATGAAGAAGCCACGCTGGAAGAAGTGCGCAAGGAAGTGGGCCATGACTTTCATGAAGTAGTCTGGGTATTGACTTTGATGATTGAACAGTTCCGCACTGAGCTGCGCTGGATCAGCAAAGTAGCGGATGAGATTGACAGGCGCGCTCCATCTAAATTTCCTGCGCATGTGTCGCATGATGCTGGGGAAACAGACTAACCTAACCGGCTGTTATTTAGCTTTGTCATCCGTGGCCGGTGGTTTGGCTTTATCCAGGATAATGTCATGTTTGGTCTGGCATTCCGCTACAGGGTCCATGGTTGCAATGCCTACCAAATCTTCTTTGCTGGCGTGGAATTCTATTGGCGGCCTCTTCACTTTTGCCGGAATGCCCGTAAACCTGGCTTTGCCTTGCGCATTGGTATAAACGCCCATGTCCAGCTTATGAAAGCCGCCAAAGCCATATTCAATGTGAACGTCAATGCGGGCGGAAAACACTGGCTTCCCATCTGTGCTGGTCACATTAAATTCAATCGAACACGGGCCTGATTGCCCATCCGTGACAGGCACCTGATCTGCTGATGGTGTTTGCGCCGGCTGCTGTGTTTGGGCTGCGGATACCAGAGTAGTGCCTGCAGCAGCGGTGAAAAGCCCGGTCCAAAGGAGCGCCAGGGCGGCAAACCAAAATGCGGCAAATTTGGCGGATGAAGCTCTTCTTTTCATTAGCATGGACTCTTGATTATAGCTAACGCAGTTACTGCTTATGAGTGCCGATTCTTAACCATTTGCAGATGCGGACTGCTATTTTGCTGAAGGTGCAGCTGGTATTCGCGAAGAATGCCCGGCAACAAGCTGCCAGCGGTCATCCCGCCATACAAAGACATCAGTAAAACGGCTGCGCCGCGTAACGGCAACTCCCTCTTTATTTTTCGCATTGATAGTCACACGTCCAGTGACCACGGCCGCCTGCCCATAAATTCTCACTTCCGCATCGTCCACGTCATAAGTGCCTTCAGTCTTGCGGCAGTCTTTTTCTCCTGCCATGTCTTGCTTCTTGTCAGAGATGCCGCCCGATGCATCCGTAAAGATGAATTCTTCGGCTTCTACCCGGTCAAAATATTGATAGTCGCAATTCAGGTTGGCGCGCCCAATTTCACGCTCAATCACGATGAGCTCTTCTTTGATCTCACCCGGCGTTTTCGCCGGACCGGCATTCTGGGTGAACAGTGCACTGGCCTGAAGCAGAAGCGTAATGAGCGCAACTTTCATTTTTCCTCCCACGCACAAAGTTAGATTAGGACGCAGGAATTTGGTTAGCGTGCATTTGCGTTTAGAAATTCGCGGATGGCAGCGTTTACAGCGTCTGGCGCTTCCAGTGAGCTGCTATGTCCAGCCGCTGGAATACGCACCAGCTTTGCGCCGCGGATTCCCGCAACCAGGCTCTCCGAGTTGCGTGGCGGCTGCGCCGCATCATCTTCGCCAGTGATAATGAGAGTGGGACACTGGATTGCCGCCATTTCGTTGGCGCGAAACGCGCGACGTCCCATCACTGCCTGCAAAGAGCGCGCTATATTGCGCGGACGCGAACGCAGTTTAGCGGTCCATTCTTCCAGCATTGCTCTATGCGCGGCGCTGGCGCGCGTGGTTCGCCCAAAAAGTTCCTTAACGGCGATAGCGGTGAATGGGGCCGGGCTGAAGATTTTTACCATCTGCGCCAGGAATGCATATTTCAGGCGGTTTGGCAGTTTTTCCCGCATCGCGGTGGTGTTCATTAACGTAAGCGTGCGAACCAGGTCAGGATGGTGCGCCGCAACGCGCATGCCGGCAAATCCGCCCATGGAGAGCCCCACAAAATGGCACGGCGCTGCATTGAGAGCGCGGATCAGCATAGTGGCATCATCCGTAATCGTGGACATGTCATAGCCGCGTCCCGGGTCCTGGGATTGCCCCTGTGCGCGATGATCATACGCAATCACGCGGTATTGCTTTTCAAAAGCAGCGCGCTGCGGCTCAAACATGGTGTGGTCCATAAGCAAGCCATGGGAAAAGACAATTGTTTCCGGACCGCTGCCCGATTCTTTATAGAAAAGATTAACGCCGTTTACTTTGATGGTCGGCACGTTTCGTTAATCCCGGTTCGTAAAACGAAGAAGGGATTTCCTTGTCACTTTCAGAGACGTTTTAGGTCAACCATAAGAATAACGTCATTTGCCGCCGATGCCTCAATATAATCATTGTGATAGAAATTTCTTCTGCTTCCAGACAACATGGACAATAAAGCCATTGCCAATATTTTTTATGAAACTGCCGACCTAATGAAGGTCGCGTCGGCTGATCCGTTCCGCATCCGCTCCTATGAGCGCGCGGCTGAAGCCCTGGAAGGCTGCCCCCAGCAGGTCTCCACCATGCCGGAGAAAGAGCTGCTGGAGATTCCGGGAATCGGCAAAGGCATGGCGGCAAACATCCGCGAACTGATGACGACCGGCAAGCTCGCCATGCATGAAGAAATGCTTACGAAATTCCGGCCATCCATGCTGGAGCTGCTGAAGATTTCCGGCCTGGGACCAAAAACCATTGCGCTGATCTGGGACGCGTTTCAGATTTGCGACGTGGAAGGTGTGGCCAGACTGGCGAGCGAGGGCAAGCTGCGTACTCTGCCTCGTCTCAGTGAAAAGTCAGAACAAAAAATTCTGAAAGCCATTGAAAGCTATCGCCAGTTGACCGGACGCTTTCTGCTCGATATTGCTGACAACACCGCGCAGAAGATTACGGAACTGCTCAAGGGCGTTCCCGGCGTGGAGAAAGTCACGCCGGCAGGATCATTGCGCCGAGGGCGTGAAACCGTGGGCGATCTGGATTTGCTGGTAACGGGAAAATGTTGTGACAGTGAAGAGCAGCGCAACCAGGTGATCGAGCGCATTCTTAGCTTTCCCGGCATCATGGAAGTGTTGGCCAAGGGCGAGAACAAAGTCAGCTTTAAATTACGCAATGGCATGCAGGTGGATGTGCGGCTGCTTCCTCCTGATTCCTTTGGCGCGGCGCTGCAATATTTCACCGGATCAAAAAATCACAATGTCACGCTTCGCCAGCGCGCGCTCAAGCAGGGCTATACGCTGAATGAATATGGCTTGGTGCGGATGGAAGATAACCAGCGCGTCGCGGGCAAAACAGAAGAAGAAATTTATAAAAAGCTGGGCCTGAGCTATATCCCTCCGGAGCTGCGCGAGGACTGCGGTGAGATACAGGCCGCTGCCGAAGAAAAATTACCGGAGCTGATAACGCAAGCCGATTTGCAGGGCGATGTCCACATGCATACCGTGGAAACGGACGGCAAATGCACCATTGAAGAAATGGCTGAAGCTGCGCGTGAGCGCGGCTACAAATACATGGCGATCACCGACCACTCCAAGAACCTGGCCTTCGCCAACGGATTGGATGACAAACGCGCCGAGGCCCATATTAAAAAGATCCGTGAAGCGGCAAAGAAGATTGACGGCATCCAGATCTTTGCCGGCATAGAAGTGGACATCCTGGCCGATGGAGAACTTGATCTCTCTGACTCCGTGCTGGAGCAGATGGACCTGGTGATTGCCAGCGTGCACTCGCATTTCAATCAGGAGCCGGCGGAGATGACGGACCGTTTGTTGCGGGTGATTGCCAACCCGAACACGTCCTTCATTGGCCATCCTACAGGACGAATGCTGCTGCGCCGCGAAGGCTACAGCTTTGATTACGACAAAGTTTTTTCTGCGGCAGCAAAAGCGGGCGTAGCCATGGAGCATAACGCGTATCCTGACCGGCTTGACC
Organism: Candidatus Angelobacter sp.; assembly: GCA_035653315.1. GTDB lineage: Bacteria > Acidobacteriota > Terriglobia > Terriglobales > Acidobacteriaceae > Angelobacter. The sequence continues at coordinate 333 of DASRCD010000735.1, read as the reverse complement.
TGCGTGACCAGCATTTGCGCATGGCCAAAGCCAAAGGCGTGAAGTTTGTGATTAACACGGACGCGCACCACACATCGCACATGGAAAAAATCCGCTATGGCGTGCTGCAACTGCGGCGCTCATGGCTCACGCGGCATGACGTATTAAATACGCTACCTGCGGCAGAGTTTGCCAAAGTGATGCGGCGCGGTCGGCCAGTGCTGGCGGAAGAGCTGGTTTAAGTTTGCAGCCCCCTGAGGAGACCTGCCGAAGTCGCGGCCCAAAGTCCTTCACCAACAGCACATAACAGAATTTTTTTATTCAGCAGCGCGGCTGTGCATCTCCAAAAATTCA
>DASRCD010000734.1:0-2944 GCA_035653315.1 Candidatus Angelobacter sp. | reverse complement strand
GATTAGCTGAACGTCAAAATGCCGCATGTTCAGCACGCGCCGTCCGCCTTCGCGGCAAACCGCAAATGCCTCCGGCAAAAGCTCGTCCAATACCTCTTTTTTTACTTCCAATTGCTTCTTATTGAGCTCTTCAATCCGGCTGCGCAGGTCCTGGTCCGGCGAGCTCTGCATCTCGGCGGTCAGACGGGCAATCTCCGCGTCTATTTCCTTTGTCCGCTCCTTGATGCGGGCGCGGAACTCCGCCGTTTTGCCGCGCAACTGCTCGTCAGTGAGCTGCTGCATCTGCGGCTCAAGCCCATTGATCTGGTCAATCAGCGGACGCATCCGCTTGACCTCGCGTTCGTTACTGGTGCCAAAAACCTTGGCTAATGTTTTTCCTATCAACGTGGGTTTTCCTTCAGAGATACTCTGTCATACGGACAAAGTTACACAATTTAAGCCTAACATATTAGATGAGGGATGCCACGCCCAGGGCTCACCCTGTCGCCCTTAGCCGGATATTGAGAAATTCCCTCCGATTTGGCTTTCCCCGGACACCTGACCAAGCCTACCGAAAGTAATAGGACTTGGGTTGGCAGGTCAGAGAACTACACGTGCCATCCCCAACCGAAGCGATGCGCCATTCGGAATCGAAGCGCGGATTGCTGTCTGCTTTTATGCAAGCTTAAACGCGAAGATGTGGAATCTGCAGCGCTGCTGTCTTGTGTGAGCCAAAAATCTCAAATCATGCCTTACCGCATTCCAGTTCAGCCCATCAGTGACATGGTAATTCAGCGACCTTAAATCCATGACACACCATACACAACACGCATGATCTCAATCCTCTGCCGACAACCACATCCCCTGTCATTTCGACCGAAGCCAGCGCGACCGAAGGGAGCTAGGCAAGTGGAGAAATCCCGACACCACAATTAACAACCCATGCCGCATCAAGGCATTCTCTCGATAATACAGGTAGCGAAGCACGTCAAAGGTAACATAGACGCCTGCAATGTACTGAAATACTATTCGTTTATGCTAGTCCGCCTGACTCTCCTGCTGCTGTTTGCCACCACAGCTCACGCCCAAAACACGCCGCACAAGTTTGCTCTCACAAAATTTGATAACACCGGATGCCGGTTTAAAGGACGAATGCAGGACTGTTCGGGAAAGGTAATGTCACAAATCCTAGCCAGAGGAAAAACCTCGATTCCCATTCTCATTTCTCAACTTACTGATACAGGGCGCACGAAAGAACCAATCGAGGACTATTGGAGTGTAACCAGTTCGGGTGACATCGCCTACCTGGTGCTCACAGACCTGTTTACGGAAGATGATGAGCAAACATTCAACATGCCCGGTGTCCCCAACTGGGCTATAGTCAGTTCAGATTGCCAGAACAGCGCGGAAACTTGCTGGCGTGAGTACCTCACGAAACACGGCAGAAAGTCCGTGCAGCAAGCATGGCTCCAGGCTTGGAACAAATATAAGGATCAAATCTACTGGGAACGAACCGCGCACTGCTTCCGACTCTCCAAAAAATGAATAAATCAAACAGTGAAGCGATCTCAAATCATGTGATGCCATTATCTGCACTTGCACCACAATGCTCCATGCTTGTCTCCAAATTGCACGCCCTGATAGCCGTCAAAAGCCATACACAACTTGGGTTCTTTGTAGTCCGAGAATCGGAACCAGAAAGACTGTATGCGTTTGCCATCCGACCTGAGTGTGACAAGATGGCGGTCATTGAGACTTAGCTTCTCAATTTTCACGGACTGTTTGTGCGGCCAGTAAATCGGCTTTTGTTTATCAATGCTTATCGTCAGCGTCGCGGGATTGTAATGGCCCCCGGGAGAGATTCTGGCCGGCGGCTCCTCAGAGTTTGGTAGAACACAAATAGTTCCGCTCTCGGATGTTTTGCCTGGAATTGGTTTGTTGCTGTAAGAGGAAGCCTGCTCTGGGGCACCCGCAATTGCAAGCGCGATCAACAAAGCTGCAATATGCATCGTTTTCAAGGGCCTATTTTGCCGGGTCAAGGACCGTAAAAGACTCCATGAATTTTTTGATCTCTGCGGACTCTGTTATGTTCGCTGGAAAAGCCGTCATTAACGCATAAGAGTAGTGTTTGCCCCAGTAAAGATTGCCTTTTATTTTTACTTTGCCTTTAGGGTAATCACAACTTAGCAGATATCCACGCCCAACATATTGGCGGAATGCCGGAGACGCAGCCTGTTCATTCTCAACGGTGCAGCTTGGCAGTTTGCTGAAAACTCCGGACTTAAAGTCCTCGTAATTTTTATTGTCTGTGGATTGTTCTTTATCAATAAATGACCAAACCACCATGTAGAGCACGGGGCTTTGCTGCACCTGCAAGATATGCGACTTCATCGAGCTATCCGTCGGATTGACCGTATCCTTGGGATCGCCGGGAAATTGGACAGTAAAATTTCCTTCAGCGTTGCTGTGCGTTTTCCATTCCGCACTCTGCCCCGCCAACATGCCAGCCAGCAGCACAACAATTCCAAAGCTGAACACCAGTCTCCGCATGTTGCACGGACCTCATTTCTAATAGGTTGGAGAATTCCCGTGATTCTCCCATGAGGATTCAGGACTGACAAGCATCAACTTTGGTTACGGGCGTTGTGCGGCTGCGGTGCTCCAGTGCTGTGTATCAAAAAAGGCCCGCCATTTCGGCAGGCCTTATCGGTTTTGCTAATACCAACTACTAATTACCGCTTTTCAAAACGGACTTGCCATCGTAACCGTCCTGCTGCTGGAAAAATGCCTGCCGGTACTGTCAAAGGCCTGGACTACAAGCAAGTGTGTTCCCGGATCCATGGGTACGTCCGTTTCAATCAGCGTGCTGTTGGGTGAATGGAACACCTCTTTGTTATCAAGATAAATCTGCATGGTTGTAATAGGAGCTGAAGACTTAGCTGCCGCTACAACATGCGCCGGTGCA
>DASRCD010000733.1:0-3735 GCA_035653315.1 Candidatus Angelobacter sp. | reverse complement strand
ACAGCCAATTTTCCAACGCCCCAGGCCAGGTGGTGGCCCCAGCGGGCCTCCGGGATCGCGTCCGCCTTACCAGGGCAGACCGGGCGAACAGCGCCGTGGTCCGCATCCAACAAGTTCACCGCGTCCAGGTTTTCCGCCTCGCCCAGGAATGGGTGTGGGGCCAGGATTGCCGCCCCCAGCGCCGGGCAGACCTGCGCGTCCCGGCGGCCCAACGCGCCGTCCTGGGCAGCCTTTTATTCCGCGTGAAAAAGAAGGCCCGATGAAGGGCTTTGTTCCACCGCCGCGTCTGGCGTTGTCGAACGAGCCGCTTCCCATTACTCGCTCCATCACCATTGGCGAAGGCATCAGCGTAAAAGACCTGGCGGAAAAGCTGGGCGTCCGCGCCAAGGACCTGATTGCGCGCCTGCTGATGCGTGGCGTAATGGCCACGGTGAACCAGAGCCTCGACTTTGAGCTGGCAAAAGACCTGGCACGGCATTTTGGCGCTGAATCTGAAGCCATCAGCTTTGAAGACGAGACAGCTCAGGAAATGGCTTCATTGGCTGGGACCACCGTTGAGAACGTTGCTGCTGCCGCAGTGACGCGTCCGCCTGTGGTTACCATCATGGGCCACGTGGATCACGGAAAAACTTCGCTGCTGGATGCCATCCGTGAGACTGACGTCGCCGGTGGCGAAGCTGGTGGAATCACGCAGCACATTGGCGCTTACAAGGTAAAAATCACCAAGGAAGATTCTCCCGCCTTTGGACGCCAGATCGTCTTCCTGGATACGCCGGGTCACGAAGCGTTTACGCGCATGCGTGCTCGCGGCGCAAAAGTTACTGACATTGTTGTGCTCGTGGTTGCCGCTGATGACGGCGTAATGCCGCAGACGCTGGAAGCCATGGACCACGCTAAAGCCGCAAAGGTCCCGATCATCGTCGCCGTCAACAAAATTGACAAGCCAGACGCGCTGCCTGATCGCGTGAAGAAGCAGCTTGCCGATCGCGGTCTGATGCCGGAAGACTGGGGCGGCACCACGGTATTTGTGGATGTTTCCGCCAAGCAGCGCACCAACCTGAACCTGCTGATGGAAATGATCTGCCTTGTCGCCGATCTGCAGGACCTCAAGGCCAATCCTGAGCGTCCGGCAACCGGGACCGTGGTGGAAGCCAAGGTTGATCGCGGACGCGGCGTTGTGGCCACCGTACTGGTGCAGAACGGCACCTTGCGCGTGGGCGATAACTTTATTGTGGGCAATACGTTTGGCAAGGTGCGCGCCATGTTTGACGATCGCAGCCGCGCCCTGGAAGAAGCTCCGCCTTCAACTCCTGTGGAAGTGCTGGGCCTGGAGGGGCTGCCGCAATCCGGCGACATGCTGATGGTGGCTGACCGGGAAAAAGCGCGGCAGATCGCCGAATATCGCGAGCAGCGCGCGCGTGAAGCCACGCTGGCCAAGAGTTCCAAGCTGTCATTGGAAGGACTGGCTGAGCAGATCAAGACTGCAGGCATGAAGGAACTGCCCATCATCTTAAAGGCTGATGTGCAGGGCTCCGCGGAAGTTTTGGCCGATACCCTGACCAAGCTTTCCAATGACAAGGTCAAAATCAAGATCCTGCATACCGGCGTGGGCGCCATCAATGAAAATGACGTGCTGCTGGCCTCCGCGTCCAATGCCGTGATCATCGGCTTCAACGTGCGGCCTGAGCGTAAGGCGCAGGAACTGGCGGACATGGAAAAAATCGATATCCGCCTGCACTCCATCATTTATGAACTGCAGGACCAGATCAAGAAAGCCATGCTGGGCCTGCTGGAACCAATCATTCGCGAGACCTACCTTGGCCGCGCTGAAGTACGCGAAACCTTCCGCGTGCCCAAGGCGGGGACCATTGCCGGTTGCTATGTTCTTGATGGCACCATTAAGCGCGATGCTGAAGTTCGCCTGGTGCGCGATGGCGTCCAGGTGTACAAAGGCAAAATCGGCTCGCTCAAGCGCTTTAAAGACGATGCCAGTGAAGTGCGCAACGGCATGGAATGCGGCATCAACCTCGCCAATTTCAATGACGTTAAGAAAGGCGACGTGATTGAGGCATTCGTGGTTGAGCGCATTGCCGCAGAGATGGGCGTAGCGTAAGGCAGATTGATAATTGTATTGAAAAGCCCCGGCGAGAGCCGGGGCTTTGTGTTTCCTCAAACCCGCCTAAAGCAAATCGGTGTTCATCCTTGGTACAGTTTGTTATTTTCAGGTCCGTGTCTTGTGCTGAAGGTTTGCTTTTCCGATGGCGCGCGGCCCGAATGCCGACAATGTGTTCTCATTAGTTGCTCTTAATCCCAATCATCCGGGACAAACGCAGGCGGTTTTGACCAAGGTTTTTCTATAAGCGCGGATTGGAACCACTCATCTCGCAGATTCGCGTGCTCTGTCACGATAATTTGGAAGCCGGGAGCGAGTTCTTCAGTGAATTTGCGTAACCACGCGAAAAGTCGACGCACAGCCGCGAGATCTGCGTCCTCTTCCGTCTTCTGGATGGAGCCATCAGCTTGTTTGTATATCTGCTCCGACGGAAAATAAACCTGCGTAGGTTGATCAATCATGAGAAATCTGGGAAATGGACGACCGCTTTTGACTGCAAACAGATGTAGAGCAAGAAGTGTTGAAATATGATATGCAAGATGATTTTCGCCACCACCGGTTCTACTCATTGGCACCGATCTCTCGGAACGATCAAAGATGATCGTAAGGTTTGTGAGGTCAATTCGCACAGGGAAAGAACTGAATTCTGCTTCGAGTTCCCGGATGAACTGCGAAATATAGCCTGCGATGTTATTCAGGATTGATGTAAGCCGTTCATGACTAGTGTCATTTCCAACGCGTCGCTCGAGCTCGACAACCTTCCGTCTAAGTCGTTCATGCTTAGCTTCGAGCGCGACGAGCTCCGAATTAGGAAGAAGATTCTCGAGGAACAAGCTGATTCTACCGACCACTCTTGCAGCAGCACTGTTGCGGTTGCCCATCGCACTTACGAGTTCATTCGTTGCGATTGCGGCAGCCAATTGTTCTTCTACACCTCTGATGTCATCGGTGGTTACCCGAATCTGACGATCAAGATCAGCAAGATATGATTCTAACCGTGGCCTCTGCCCTGCAACGATTGCCAGTTCTGCGTCAAGACTGGTTACCTCGTTCAGGAGTGCGGTAGCAATAGAAGAATCAAGGCCGAGATTCTTCTCAGCGAAAGGCCATTGCCACTCTCCAGTAGACGGGTTTTTGGGTAGCGCTCCAATTGAGAGAAGTCGATCTCTTTGTTCGCTTGCTTCGCTTTGAAAGCCGCCCGCCTGCTTTGCAAACTGTCGTGCGCTGTCGGCTCTTGTTTGAATATCTCGTCGCTCTTGACGTAGAGTAGCGATTCTTTCTTCTAGTCGCGATATATCGTCAGAAGCATCTTGCGGAACCGATTGAGGTTTCCACTGCAACGCTCCGCGAAGCAATTCAAAGACCTCATCCTTATCGGTGTCGGTTATCGCACGTACAATTCCAACGGAGCGTGCCTCCGACAGAAGACTTAAGCCCTTTTGCTGCGAAGTATCGATTGCTTGGCGTGCCTCTTCCAAAAACTTCGCGCTGATTCGCAGTTCGCGTTGCGCCATTCGTAGTTTGGCTTCAAGTTCAAACCTGTCATTTGTGGAACTGCCAAGCAATATCGGCAACGTATCGCGTATTGTCTGAGGTTGGAACTGCTCGTTCTGCCGATAAAA
>DASRCD010000732.1:0-4145 GCA_035653315.1 Candidatus Angelobacter sp. | reverse complement strand
CCCTAACGGGCTATCACCCGGATTATGAGTTCCTGCAATCCCTGGGGATTGAGTTGACGCATCCGGAAATGCGTCCGGTGTGTGATCCGCACACCTTTGAGAGCAATGTGCCGGGAATTTATGTGGCGGGATGCGTTGTGGCAGGATCGCGAACGAGCGAGATATTTATCGAGAACGGACGCTTTCACGGAAAACAGATTGCGGAAGATTTGAAGAAGAAGTTACCAGCGTATGCCTAACCGGCCTTCTTACTTTTATGGTCGAACGCGATCATCTTCGCTCGGCGTCACTGATTCTGCGGTAAGCTCGTCTTTTTTTACAGTGCCCTTAACTGTGACTTTCTGTCCGGCATATTTGTCAAAGTCTTCAGGCTTGCCTTTCAGGACATAATAGTCATTGTCGACCACCAGGACGTAATCGAACTCGTCCTTTACGCATTTGCGCACGCACTCGGCGTCATTTGCGGCTTTCATGTGCTTGAGCATGTGCTTGGTAATGCACATGGAATCACTGATCACGCCGGTGAAGGTCTTGACTTCGCCAGCGGGTGCGGTGGGTTGAGATGAACCATTCTGCGCGATGCCGGTAAGGCCCGCGACGAGGAGCGTAGCGAGTAGGATTCCGAATTTAAACTTAATTTTCATATTTATGATTCTGTTCGTAGCCTGATTGAATTGCGGTAGAGCCCTGTCGCTGAATTGTGGATGTGTGAAATCCATAGTTGGCGATTTACTAAATGTCTTCTTCCATGTAATCCATCACGGCATGAAGATTATTTTCTTCAAGGAAAATATTTTGCAGGCGGACGCGGTTTTCCTTTTCCAAACGTTGCGCGGCGGATTCAGCCATGGTCAGTTCCACGCGCATTTCTTCATGCAGAAATGGGACCAGCTCATCGGATTCAACACGCGCTACAAACGTGCCTCCGGCATTCTGTTCAAACATGATTTGGTAAGTAACCGGTTGGCCGTCAAGTTTCATCAGGTCCAGGGTTCCGTTCGGCATTGCGCGTTTCCTCCATTTCAGTGCCGGGTGGCGGTATGTTCCGCGTCCGGGGTGATAGCATAATAAGGACGCCATGAAGTGTAATGCTGGCGCGCTGGGCCTGTAAACTGCTGTCGAGTGAAAAGAGTTTCCCTCTGGGAGGAAAAAGAGCTGCTGTGGACAGCCCACCTCCTGCTGGGGAAGGGCATCGAATCTGGTAATCCACCGTACCCGGCGCTTTTCCGTTCCCAAAAAGCCGCTGTCATCGTGTATGGAAGGATCCAGGCAGTTAAACATTCAACGGGAGAAGGAAAGATCATGAAACGTTTTGCAATTTTGAGTGCTTTGGCGCTGTGTTTAGCGGCATTCGCGCCCGCTGCTTCCGCCCAGAGCAGTGATGATAAAAACCATGGCAACCTGGGCGTGTACTTTGACTATACGCGTCTGCAACCGGCTTCACTGAACATGTTTGGTGTGGGCGCGCGCCTGGGATTCAATGTGCAGCGCCACATTGTTCTGGAAGGCGAAATGGCCTATGACTTTGAGCGCAATCAGAGCTCAAGCGTGACTTCAGGCGTGGTTACTACTACCGTCCGCTCCAACCTGCGCCTGCTCCATGGACTGTTTGGTCCCAAGATCCAGACCACCGGTCCGGTGCGTGTATTTGCGCTCCTTAAAGGCGGCTTTGTGAACTTTGGCGTGAGCGGCCCGGTGACTGCGGGCGTGATCAATAACCAGATCAATTCCATTGTGGATGGCGACACCAATGGTGTTTTCTATCCGGGCGGCGGCATTGAATTTAACGTGGGCTGGCTGGGCATTCGCGCTGAAGCAGGCGACGAAATCATGTTCTTCAATAATGGCGCACAAAATAATTTCCGTGCCACGGTTGGACCCCAGATTCGGTTCTAACTCTGCTAAGACTTCCAGGTTGGTTGAATAAAAAAGCAGCTCTTTAGAGGGCTGCTTTTCTTTTGTCTATGATCATTACCCTCAACAGCCTGTTTCCCCACAGGACAGCCTATTGCGCTTTCTCTGTGTTAGATTATTAAGAGTGTGGGCGCGTAGCTCAGTTGGTAGAGCAACGCCCTTTTAAGGCGTGGGTCGATGGTTCGAATCCATCCGCGCTCACCATCTGTTCCGCTTTGCTCCAAACCGCTGATGCTTATTCTTCCTGATCTTGAGCATTCTGCCGCGGTTTGGCATGCAGGCAGATCGCCCCAATAGGGCTTATTTCTTCAAGAGAAAACGATTTTTTTTCATGCCCAATCCAGAGACCCAAGAACCAAAGCCCAGTGCTGAAACCGCCGAGCCGCAGGAATCCTTCAAAGACATTCTCTCGCAATACGAGCAGAGCCACTCTCGCAAGCCCGACGAAGCCGGCAAAGGCCGTGAAGCCACCGTCATCACGCTCACTGCTGATTCCGTCCTGCTCGATATCGGCTTTAAGACTGAGGGAATTCTGCCGCTTACCGCGCTGCGCGGTGAAACAGTCAAGCCCGGAGACAAGCTGCTGGTCACGGTAAAAGGCCGCGATCCTGAAGGGTATTATGAGCTTTCTCTCGGCAAGATCGCCCGCCCCACTGACTGGGCTTCTCTGGAGCAGGCCTTCAATGAGAAGACCACCATTGTTGGCACCGTGATGGCCGCCGTGAAAGGCGGACTCAGCGTGGATGTGGGTGTTCGCGCCTTTATGCCCGCCTCACGCAGCGGTGTGCGCGATGCCGCCGAGATGGAAAAGCTCGTCGGGCAGGAAATTCGCTGCCGCATTACCAAGCTTGACGTGACGGAAGAAGACGTTGTGGTGGATCGTCGCGTGGTTGCGGAAGAAGAAGAGCGTGTCAACAAAGAGCGCCGCTATTCTGAACTCAAGGAAGGTGAAACCGTCCGTGGCGTTGTTCGCAGCCTGGCGGATTATGGCGCATTTGTCGATATTGGCGGCGTTGATGGTCTTCTCCACGTTGGAGAGATTTCCTGGGCCCGCGTCACTAAGGCGTCTGACGTGCTTTCAGTAGGGCAGGAAATTGAAGCGCGCATTCTAAAAATTGACCAGGAAAAACGCCGCATCTCGCTCGGCATGAAGCAGCTTTTGCCGCAGCCCTGGGACTCAGCCGCTGAAAAATATAAGGTCGGTGAGCGGGTACGGGGAGCGGTGACTCGCCTGATGGATTTTGGCGCATTCGTGGAACTTGAGCCGGGCGTGGAAGGTCTGATTCACGTCTCTGAAATGTCATGGGCTAAAAAAGTCCGCAAGCCCAGTGACGCTGTAAAAATCGGTGAAACCGTGGAAGCCGTGGTTCTGGGTGTAAATCCCACGGAGCACCGTATCTCGCTTGGGCTTAAACAGGCTCTCGGCGATCCTTGGGCCGATGTTTCGCAGCGCTTTCCGGTAGGCTCAGTGATTGAAGGCTCTGTGACCAGCCTTACCAAGTTTGGTGCTTTTGTGCAGATGGCGGAGGGTGTGGAAGGAATGATTCACGTGAGTGAGATCAGCGCGGAAAAGCGCATCAACCATCCCCAGGACGTGTTGCGCGCCGGACAAATTGTAAAAGCCCAGGTGCTTGAGATTGATAAGGCAAAGCGCAACGTGCGTCTCAGCATCAAGCAGATGGTCCCTTCCAGCATTGATGAATACATTGCCGAGCACAAGGAAGGCGATATTGTTACCGGACGTGTCATGGATGTCTCTGGCGGAAATGCGCGCGTGGAGCTGGGAGAAGGTGTTCAGGCAAGCTGCCGCATGGATGCGGCGAACGCCGGCGCATCCGCTGAAACAGAAAAAAGCACGCAAGCTGCTAACAAGGCCGCCGATCTGTCTTCGCTCAGTTCCATGCTTCAGTCGCGCTGGAAAAGCGGAGCATCGCCCATCGCCGCCAAGCCTGATGCTTCTTCGGTTGGGCAGGTGCGCAGCTTCCGCATCAGCAAACTGGATGCGGCCAGTAAGAAGATTGAACTGGAGCTGGCAAAGAAATAAATTACTGCAAGTTGCGTGCTCGTGCGGCCCCCAGATCAGCCAATGCGGAAAGGCATAACCTTTGCCGGAACTTCCTGACATTGTTGTTTATATGGAAGCGCTGGAGCAGCGCGTCATTGGCCATGTGCTGGAGCATGCTGATGTACGCGGGCCTTCGCTACTCCGCACGGCCGATCCGCCTATCGAA
>DASRCD010000731.1:0-7685 GCA_035653315.1 Candidatus Angelobacter sp. | reverse complement strand
CTTGAGGTGGGATGGCTTCTCCTCTGCGGCCAGCCATTGATCCCAGGAGAGATAGGAGCCTCCAAATGTCCCTATGCTGCCGTTGGACCATGGTTGACGGGCAAGCCATTCGATTGTGTCATACCCATCGCGGCCCTCGTTTACAAGAACTGAGAACTCGCCTTCAGAGTCGTATCGTCCTCGTACATCCTGCCAAACGTAAACATAACCATGCTGAGCGAAATATTCGGCCTGGGCGAAGGCTGATTTCGAATCCTTTCCATAAGGTGTGCGAACCAGTATTACAGGGAATTTTCCTTCCGCCTCCGGACGATAGATGTGAGCCGCTAACCTCACACCATCACGCATAGGGATATGCACATTGTAGCTTTTCAAGACTTTGAAGAGATTCTCGCTTGGAGCCGCAGCAGTCTGTGCCATTAAAGTGGTTGCACAGGCCAGAAGAGACCAAATTGCTGTTCGGAGCAGTCTACAAGAATTACTCATCCATCTCATATGCCGTTTTCAACCATTTTTTTACCTCAGCATCAATGTCTTTCAAAGAAGTGATTTCAATCCGGTGGGTGATGCGGTCTTTCTTTTCAAAGCCGCCGGTATTGATGAGCCGCTTGGGAACTTTTGTGTCTTTCAGTGCCAATCCCAGGTCCACTCGCGTGCGCGTGGTGGGCTTAATCTGGGCAAATACATGATTGCGATAAAGCGGCACCATGGTCTGGCAGGGACACACCTTTACATCGTTGCCCATACTGCGGCCCAAGGCCAGCAATGCGTCATAAATGGGACGCAATGATTCTTTCGGTCCGGCATACATGGCGGCAACGTATTCTTCTGCCTGCTTAAGGTAGGTTTCCGGATCGCCATCCTCCCCTTTGCCTAATGAACACTGGGCAATCCATGAGGCATAGTTCATGCCCATGCCGTGTTTTGCCTTGAGCCATTCGCGGCGTTCTCTCTCCGTAGCCAGCCCTTGCTGGTTCACCAGCGCGGTCCATTCTTCCAGACTGCGTCCGGTTTTTTCTTTCAGTCCGGCAATCTGTTTCTGCACCATTGCCAGGCTGGGATGAACGTCATAAGCCGGCGCAATTTGGCGTTTGGTTGAACGCATGATTCCCCTCCGTGCGAAAAGTTTAATCTACCAAGCCTTGTTCAGGCACCAAGGCACATTTTTTTTGAACAGCCATTCTGTCGGATAACGAATTATTTTTTCATTTTCCTGAAACCAAAATCCATTCTGTAGCTCAATGCAAGAGAGAAGGCTTTCCGGGAAGCACTCTGCAAACTCCCCCTTGAGAGGTGCATTCGTGAAAAAAGTCAGGCTCCCTCTAATGATTGCATTGGCATTCATCGGTGTTGTTTCCCTCTATTCTGAACAAAAATCCAACGACGCGAAAAACCGTGATCCTGAACACTTTGCCGCGCAAGGCAAAGCCATTTTCCGTTTTGATACATTTGGCGACCAGGATTTCTGGGGCGGCACACTCCAATTGCATAAAGCCATTGAAGGTGCGCAGCACGGCGGCGTGGGGCCCGGCGTGTCCCCTGCAACAGCTCTGGCCGTGGGCTTGAAAGTTGACCAGGATGCGCTTCCGCAGGCATTGGTACAGCAGATCAAAGCCGGGAAGGTGAACTTAAATGATCCGGCAACAACCCTGGCGCTGATGAAACTGAATGCCGTGATTGGCGTGACTGGATTTTTTAATCCTGACGGAACACTCAAGTCCATTGGAATCCAGTGCGCGCTTTGCCACTCCACCGTGGACAATGCGTTCGCGCCGGGTATTGGCCATCGCCTAGATGGTTGGGCCAACCGCGATTTAAACGTGGGCGCCATTATAGGATTGGCTCCTAATCTTCAGCCGGTTGCCGATGTGCTTGGCGTTGATGTGGGGACCGTTAAAACAGTGCTTGCCAGTTGGGGGCCGGGAAAATTTGACGCCGAATTATTTATGGATGGCAAAGCCTTCCGTCCTGACGGCAAGAGTGCGGCAACTTTGATTCCACCGGCATTTGGGCTGGCCGGGGTCAATCTGCACACATATACCGGATGGGGTTCCGTGCCTTACTGGAACGCATTTGTCGCCAACCTGGAAATGCATGGCAAAGGCAATTTCTCTGATTCCAGGCTGGATGATCCCACGAAATTCCCGGTGGCAGCCCGGAACGGGTTTGGCCATGTGACCAATGCCGACGATCAGATCACGGGCAAGCTTGGTGCGCTCCAGTTCTATCAGCTTTCTTTGCCCGCGCCACAACCGCCACGGAACAGTTTTGATCACGTCGCTGCCGCGCGTGGTAAGGAAGTGTTCAATGGCAAAGGCCAGTGCAGTTCCTGCCATACGCAGCCGCTCATGACCGAACCGGGATGGAACATGCATACGCCCGCGGAAGTATGCGTGGATGATTTCCAGGCAAACCGCGCGCCGGATGGACGCTACCGCACTACGCCACTGAACGGCTTGTGGACACATGCACAAGGCGGCTTCTACCATGACGGCCGTTTTGCAACGCTTTCTGCCGTGGTAGATCACTATGACAGTTGCAAAAACCTGGGCTTGAGCGCCAGCGAAAAGAGCGACCTGGTTGAATATCTGAAATCGTTGCCCGACGATAACGATGACAATCGCGGAAAAGATGGAGATCACGATCGCGATTAAGCTTTTTCTTTCTCCTATTCAGGGGCGGCCTAAAAAGCCGCTCCTGATTTTTTATTGCATTGCGCTATACTGCTGCGATCATGCCTGCGGCAAAACCTGCTTTGAGGAAGAAAAGTTCCGTTAAGGCGAAGAAATCCCTAACGGGCAAGCTTTCTTCTAAACCTGATTTCGTCCCGGTCTTTACCGCCTTGCGCGGAATGCTGAAATCCTTCAGCCATGACGTGAATGTGCAAACCGACCAGCCGGGCAACTTCCACACGGAAATTCCTTCCATCCTTCATCGTGGCAAGCCGCTTTATTTTGCCGGTGTGCGACTCAACAAGAATTACGTGAGCTATTACCTGATGTCCGGCTATTACTGCCTGGAGCTGTTACAAGGCATGTCGCCGGAACTGAAAAAGCGCAAGCAGGGGAAGGCGTGCTTTAACTTTACCGCTGTTGATTCCGGCTGCTTTGCCGAATTAGAGAAGCTGACCGCTGCCGGTCTGAAAGCATTTAAAACGGAAAAATTCCGCAAGAGCATTGAACGTTTGCAATAGATTGCCGGGCAGAACGCCAGCAATCCGGTCTTAAGCCATGCCTATAGCCTATCTCGCCCTGGAACTCCGCATTGAAGCTGCTCATTCGCTCAAGGACAAGCGCCAGGTGGTGCGCAGCCTCAAAGACCGTCTGCGTAACTCTTTTAATATTTCCATTGCTGAAATAGAAGTGACTGATTTGTGGCAGCGTGCGACGCTTGGCATTGTGAGCATTTCCGATTCGCGGGATTATCTTGCGGGACTGATGCGCAACGTGGAAGATGCAGCCACACGCCACGCCAACAATCTGGGCGCTGAAGTGGTGGACTCATTTATGGATTATCTGGAGAGCACGTCTTTTGAGGACGAGGAAAACGGATAGATGCCGGTTCGTTGAGCGAATCTTCTGTAAATAAGTACAGCTCAAATCCTTGTGTATAAATACCGGAAATACAAGTTTTTCCCGGTCGGCTCACTATCAAAGTTATATTTTAATTCGCTATTTGTTCGCTTATGGATTATACTGTCTGTTCGGAACATAGGGAAGAAACGCGAAATCGCCGAGATCGCACGACATCGCACGACATCGGAAACCGTAACCCTGTGCCAAACGCGGTGGAATTGCTGAACTCCGCGCCAATCTGGGATCAACTGGGATGACATCGCTCAAATCTATGCCAATCTGGGATAGGCAGAGGAGGGTATGGGAATCGCGGAGATCGTCGAGATCGCATGTGATCGGAAAATTCAAGAATTTTATTTAAAGGCTAGAGCGGTTTTGTTCTGGCGTAAGCCAAGATTTCGCAGGCGAGGGCGCCTGCGGTCCACGATCATCATAATCATTTAGGGTAAAGGTGAGGCAGCCGAGCGCGGTGTTCCACAAGCCCGATGGTTCACACGGCCCCACATTCACCCTAAAACTGCTCCAGTCCTTGGATTTGGCTTGCGATTCGCAAGCCGAGCCGCTGATACGGATAGTTGAGTTTCAAAACTGAACAATCACTATCAATCTGAATGGCCTATTCCTTCTCTGCATTTTCTCTGGTATTCTCATAGGTTTTTCGCAGGGATGTAAATAACATGCCGGAACAACGAGGCAGGCAGCACCATCGGGAACGTGTTACAGAAACGCTCAAGGAAGAAATTGGCGTAATCATAGAAGGCGAACTGGGCGATCCGCGGATTGCCTTGTGCAGCGTTACGGAAATCCTGATGGCGCCGGACGGTAAGAGCGCCCGCGTTTACATTGAGGTTGCCGGGGACGAGCAGGAAGCGGAGCAGACGCTGAAGGGCATTAACGCGGCCAAAGGCTATATCAAGCGCGAGTTGCTGATCCGCCTTGGAGTGCGGCATATCCCGGAACTGACCTTTGTGATTGATCGCTCGCAGGAGTATGGCTCAAGAATCGATGACATTTTAGGCAGAATACAGAAGCGCAAAAAGAAATAAATTATGGACCAGCTAGAACAGGTCTTACGGGAGATTGAACAGCGCAACCATTTTCTGGTTACGTCGCACGCGCGCCCTGATGGCGACGCTGTTGGCTCTACGCTGGCCCTTGTCCAGATCCTGCGCAAGATGGGAAAGACCGCCGACCCTGTGCTTTGTGACAGTGTGCCCGTGATTTACAAACCGCTGCCTTATTCTGAGACGATCCTGAACACGACCCAGGTGAAGGAAGACTATGATGCCGCCATTATTCTGGAATGCGACAGCGTGCAGCGCACGCGGCTGGAAGGGTTGGATAAACATTTCCTGATCAGCATTGACCACCATCTCAGCGGCAGGCCGTTTGCCCACGTCAACTGGATTGATCCCAGCGCCGTCGCCACGGCTGAGCTGGTATTTCGCCTGGCGCAGGCGGCGCAGGTGAAGCTTTCACCGGAAATTGCCACCTGCCTTTACACGGCCGTTCTCACTGATACCGGCGCATTCTGCTATTCACCCACCAACGCCTGCACATTCGAACTGGGGAAATATCTGGTGGAGCATGGCGCTGATCCGGGGAAGATTGCGCAAAGCGTTTATTTTTCCAGCCCGATTTCAAAGATGCTTCTGCTGGGGGCGGCGCTTTCCGGACTGCAACGTGAGGGCGAGGTAGCCTGGATGTCGATCACGCGGCAGGACATGGAACGCTGTAGCGCGCTGGATGAAGATTGCGAAGGCCTGGTCAATTACGCGCTGGGCATCGCCGGTGTTGAAGTGGCTTTATTTTTCCGTGAAGTTGCCAGTGAGCGCGTGCGCATCAGTATCCGCAGCAAAGGTTCTGTGAACGTGGCCCACATTGCGGAAAAATTCGGCGGAGGCGGGCATGAATGCGCGGGGGGATTCGCCACTGCCGGACCGCTGCCTGAGGCGATCAACCGTGTGTTGCAGGAACTCCGGGACCGTCTGCCAAAATCAAGCTGATATCATTTCCATTGACCAGTCAACAAACTCCAGTCCGCGATACAGGCATTGAAGCCCACCTTATGAATGCGCGCAACAAGTTACTTTCTATCCAGCTTGTGCTGGTTGTGGGTGTGAGCTTATTTTTCTTCTTTTTTGGCCTGGGAGCTTTTGGGCTGCTCGGGGCGGATGAGCCACGCTATGCGCAGATTGCGCGGGAGATGCTGGCACGGCATGACTGGATTGTGCCAACTTTCAATGGCAGTCCGTGGCTGGAAAAGCCGGTGCTGCTCTATTGGAAGATGATGGTCAGCTATTTGTTTTTCGGCGTTTCAGACTGGGCGGCGCGCGTTCCCGCCGCGGCCAATGCTACCGCGCTGGTGCTGGCAGTGTTTTTCTTTATGCGCCGCTTCCGCTACACCAGCGAACTGGATGCGGCGATGATTACAGCTTCTTCCGCCGGCATGATTGGATTTGGGCGCGGCGCTTCCACGGACATGCTGGTGTCTGCTCCATTCGCCATAGCGATGATGAGCTGGTGGGCCTGGCACCAGACAGGAAGAAAGCTATGGCTTGGATTTTTTTATGCTCTGCTCGGCGTTGGCGCTCTGGCCAAAGGGCCGGTGGCTCCCGCATTGGCTGTGCTGGTGGTTGGCGCGTATGCTGTGATCCGCCGCGAAGGAAAGATTTTTCTCCGCAGCTTATGGATTCCCGGTTTCCTGCTTTTCTTCCTGATTGCTTTGCCGTGGTACCTGGCCGTGCAGCATTATGTTCCGCAATTCTTCCACGTTTTTTTTATTGAGCATAATTTAGAGCGTTTTGGCACCAATCTGTATCAGCATTCGCAGCCATTCTGGTATTACATCCCTGTCTTCCTGCTGGCCACATTGCCATGGACAATCTTTACGATTCCAGCGCTGATAGAGGCAGGGAAGCGCATGGTGAAACGTTTCAAGGGCGATCCAGATTCGAATGCTACAGCAGGCGATGATCTGCCGGTTTTTCTATTTATCTGGACGCTGGTCCCGGTGCTCTTCTTCAGCATCTCCCGGTCCAAGCTGCCGGGATATATTCTCCCTTCCATTCCCGGAGCAACTCTGCTCGCGGCAGAATATCTGCATCGTGCGCAAACCATTTCACGGCTTAAAACTGCCTTGCACGCGCTGCTCTGCGCCAGCCTGCTGGTGGGCGCGCTGATTGCTCCATTTGCCATGGCAAAACAGCCGCCTCATCCGTTCTTTCAGGCCGGCATGATGATTACAGGAGCCATCATTGCCCTCATGGTTTTGTTGATGGTCCGCAGGGAGGGAGCGCGCGTGCTGCATTTTGTCACTCTGATTCCAGTGATTCTGGGAGTGGCTTTTCTGTTACGCCCGGCAGCGCCTGTGATCGACCGCACGCAGTCTGCAAGGCCTATTAGTGAACGACTGACCGAACTCGGCGCAGGCAACGGTCCAGTAGCCGTGTTTAACGTGAAACGACAGATCAGTTATGGTCTAACGTTTTACCGGAACCAGCCGATTCAACATTATGAGCATGAGGGGCCGGTGGATTTGCCTTCTGGCATTCCATCTACCACCCACATAGTAGTTGCCAAAGAAGGAAGTTTAGAGGCAGTCCAAGCCGCTGTCGGTGATCGGGCGGTAAAATCCTTGGGTACGTTTCCATCGCAACATCTGGAATTTTTTATGGTGAGCGGCCCAAAACAGCACTAAAGTTTACGCTGCGGGTTCCTACTGTTTTGGTTCTGCGGCACATAGAATCTTTGATTAATTTTTACAGCGGGGCTAGACTCTTTACTCGCTGCCAGTTACCGTATTTGCTGGGTGGCAACGGGAAGTTTTCATGGGCCTTCATACCCCAATCGACGCACACCAGACGCATCATCCTTTTGGCGTGGAGATTCTGGACCTAAGGCATTTCAGCTCTCACCATCTGCGTCCCTTGCTGGAGCAGGAGACGCTGCTGTGGGCGCAAATGATGTCCTGGGATTACCGGCCCTCGGCGGAGATGATCCTGCGTTATGTGGATTCCAAAATTCTTCCCGGCTATGCCGCCGTGGAAGATGGCCACATTGGCGGCTATGCGTTCTTTGTTTATGAAGGCAGCAAAGGCGTGATTGGCG
>DASRCD010000730.1:0-7209 GCA_035653315.1 Candidatus Angelobacter sp. | reverse complement strand
CTTTGAGACGGCGGATCATCTCATTCATAGCAATGACCAAAAAACCGCCTGTGCCGCACGCAGGATCAAGTATCTTTTCTTCCAGCTTGATGTCTAGCATCTCTATCGCCATATGCTGGACATTGCGGGGAGTGAAAAACTCGCCCCGGTCTCCGCGCAAGTTAGCGCCAACCAACTCTTCATAGGCTTTGCCTTTCACATCGATATTTGTATTCAGAAAGCTGTACCTTTGGAGTTCGCCGATAACATAGGCCAGAGAGCGTGGATTCAACCTGATTTCGTCGTTTTTGTCAAAAATTGCGGGATAACGAGCTTTCACTGAATCGAATATCTTGCCAATACGGTTTGCTACTGTTAGCCGCCCATCGCCGCTTGCCTTCTCTCTCGCGGTAGCATAGAACGTGAGGGGAGTTGGCACGTTACGCTCGTCATGAATCTTGCAGAAGATTACTTTAAGCAGCTCAAAGAAGGCCGGTTGCTTTTGCATGCCATCTGTAACATAAATGTGGTTGTGACAAATTTTGAAGGAAAAAAGGAGGTTGTCCTCAACAGCTTGCTTGAGCGCTTTCCGTGTAGGTCTGTCTACCTCTTCAGCTGGCCCCCCTTTAGATGGGATGTCATTGGGCTCTTCCCAAGAAGAGCGCCGACCTTCCATAACTCTGCGGAATACGGCCTTGAACTTTCCATTTGTCCACATACCCCATTCTGCATTCGGGCACGCTGACATATAGGATTTTAGCTGATCTGTTCCTTCCTTCTTACTCGATGGTTCAACACTGTCCTTCTTGCACTCAATTATAATTGAGAGGTTGTCTTGGGTGTGTTGCACGCCGTCAGGGAAGACTGCTAAGTCAACCCGGTGCTTGCTGCTTCCGATCTTGATCGGGAACTCTACCGCAATCTGCTCCCGCGAATACCCAAGCTCCAACACAAGACGCCGCTCGATGTTTTGCCGAACGTATTCTTCAGGTGTGTCATTCCTAATTTTTTGATCAATATAATCACAAATCTTTCCATCGGGCAGTGTAGCGACGATCTTCGTCACCGTACGGCTCCTTCTCATTCATTTTTTGAATTCCGCAAGCATTCTCGCACTTTACGTCGAGGCCGTAAATAAAAAGCGTAGGTCGGGCTCTCACTTAAGACAATAGGTCAGCATTCGTGCGCTACCCGCTTTGCTGCGGCTACCTGCGGCGCGAGGAAAGAGGATTTCTCAGATTTCTTTCACGGCCCTGAAGGGCCGTTCTTCCACCAAGCGAGCAGAGGGCAGTTGTGTTACACGAGTTTGGAATTGGCAATGCCGGTTTCGCCATTGACTCGCTGGCGAATAAAAGACAAAATTGGATGAACCTGTATTTAGTAATTAGTAGTTAGTATTTGGCTAAAGCTTCGAGCGTTGCAGATTGCTGATGACAGCGCAGGCGAATTGAACGCGATTTGAGGTCGATCTGACGTGATTGGGAGCCGATTTCAAGCCGAATTCCTGGTTGCATGAGATTACTCCTTTGGAATCATAGTTGAGGCCCATGGGGGTGGCGTGGCGCGCAGCGCGCGCCTATCGCCGATATCGCGCGTGATCACCGGAATCGGGGAATCGGAAAAGCGAAGTGATGGAACGATACACAAATGAGGATGCAATGGCCGCCAGAGTGCCGGAGGTGCGGTACAGCTATTACCGGCGGTGCCAGGTGTTTCGCAAGCAGGGCGAGCAGTGCAAGGCGCCAGCGGAGAAAGGGGCCCTGATTTGTCATGCGCATGCCGCGCAGTTGGCAATGGCAGTGCGCCGGGAGCGGGAACGCCAGGCGGTGCTGGCGGAAGCGGTAGCGGAGATGCGCAAACGAGGCAAGCCGGAATGCGAAATGGCTGACCTTTTCACAGATTTTAAAGGCATTCAGGTGACGTTGGCGGTGATGGCCAAGGCCTTGATTGAGGGCAGGATTGATTGCAAGACAGCGGGACGAATGGCGGTGCATTTACAGACAATGTCAAAGCTCTTGTGGATGACTTACCGCAAAGAGCGCGGAAAACAAAGCTTACCGCGGATTTGCGCAGATGAACGCGAATTGAGCAAGAGGGAAGAGTTGCGCGAAATGTTTGTGGGGCATGGTCCACCGGAATTGAAAGCAGCGTGAGAAATCAAAAAGCTTACCGCGGAGTTACGCGGATGAACGCGGATTGAGCAAGCACGCCGTGAAGCAAAGAACCATTGATTTACCGCAAAAGGCGCGAAAGGCGCGAAGGAAAGGCCTGTTTGTGGTCGCTGCATTGTTTGTAGTCGTTATACGGGGCTGAGAATCCCGGGCTGGCTGGATGGGCCAGCAGAGATCTTTGACAATTAGGCAGCTAGCAATTGGCAACCAGCCGGAAGACCGGTATTGGTACTTGGGGAGGATTGCGACCTCCTATCTGCTTGGGATTGGCTTGATCCCATGTGATAGAAAGGCTATCTCGCCACTAAGAGTTTAGGAGAGCGTAGTGTTTCCTTGCCTTCGCAAAAGAACTCTCAGGGACGGGATTCAGCACTCCCCGCCAGCCCCAACTCTCCCGCAATCCCTTTCATCGCTTCAATACAAAACGCGATGTGCTCTTCCAGGTCCACACCTAAATCGGCTGCGCCGTTGATGATGTCGTCGCGGTTCACGCTGCGGGCAAAGGCTTTGTCCTTCATCTTCTTCCGCACGGACTTTGCTTCCACCTCAGCCAGTGACTTGTTTGGCTTGACCAGCGCGGACGCTGTAATGAACCCGGAGACCTCATCGCAGGCGTAAAGCGTCTTTTCCATTTTGCTTTCGCGCTTCACGCCGCTGTAGTCGGCATGGGAAAGAATGGCGCGGCGCACATCCTCTGGATAGCCGCGCTCTTCCAGAATCTTGCTGCCCACAAAGGGATGTTCTTCCGGCGTGGGGTACTTTTCATAATCAAAATCATGCAGCAGGCCGGTGATGCCCCATTTGTTTTCGTCTTCCCCAAATTTGCGGGCATAGGCGCGCATGCACGCTTCCACGGCCATCATGTGCTTGCGCAGGCTCTCAGATTGGGTATATTCGCAGACTAATTCCCAGGCTTTTGCTCGATCCATATATGTTTTAATCCCTGTTTCTTCCGGTTATTTCCTTGTTTTTACCATTATTATGGGTTTTTAACGAACTTTCCTGTTGACAAGCGTGAGTTCATCATTGAAACTACGTGGGTTAGGGGCTCCTCGCAGTCGATTTTTGGAAGTTGCCTGCTCTGGCACTCCGAAATCTTTACATGGCTACAGCATTGGCGCCGGTTGATTCCCGAGAAGTGGTGCGGTGTGACCATTGTCATCTCGTCCAATTCAGGACCACCAACAATCTTTGCAGAAAATGCCGTACTTCGCTGGATGAAGACGAGCCCGAGCCGATCCTTGTGGAAGAGCCAACTGTAGATACGTCCGGCGAAGGAAACCAATCGCAGCTCCAAGTGGCCGCAGCCATCCGTATGCTAAGGCAAAAGTCAGGATTGAGCCAGCGTCAGCTTGCCATCCGCATGCAGGTGCCGCGCACTTACGTTTCCAAGATTGAAAATGAAAAAGCCATGCCCACGCTTTCATCCCTGCAACGGCTGGCCACGGCGCTGGAAGTTTCCATGGCTGATCTTCTGAAAGGTTCCAATCGCACCCTGGAAGACGAAATTGCCGACCTGATGCATGATGAGTTTATTGCCGAAGTTGTGCAATATCTTGACAAGCTTGACGTGATGCAGCGCTCCAGCGTTCTGGCTCAGGTGCGCGACTTGAGCATTCGCCCGCGTCGCACAGCCTGATTTTTCTCCTGTAGGTTTTTCTCCTGCCAGTAAGGCACAGCCGAAGATCAGACCGTTCTTCGGCTGATTTTTCTTTAAAGCATTTTGGCTCGGCTCATAGCCAACTCCAGAAGCGAACGCCATTCTATTTTGCTGCAGCAAACCTGTGGCAATCGTGAAAGTTGTACTGCAAATCCAATTTAGACTAGCAACTCCGTTTCGGGCAGCACACTCCAAGTGAGTGGAACGGAGAAAACGGATGATTACAATTCTGGTTGTCATTCTGGTGCTGATGATGGTCGGCGCTTTGCCCGCCTGGCCGCATAGCCGCAATTGGGGATATCGCCCTACCGGAGGCCTGGGGCTGATTCTGGTGATCGTCATTATTCTGGCCTTGCTGGGATACGTATGAGACTTACACTCGCTCTTGCTTTTGCCATTTCATGCATGCTGATTTTTGGCTGCAATCAGCAGGATACGGAAAAAACCAAACAGCAAACGGCTCAGGCCACGCAGCAAATCAAGGAAGGCAGCAAGGTGGCTGCGGTTGAGCTGAAGAAAGACTTAAAGGAAGCCGCGCAGCAGACGAAAGCAGCGGCTGAAGGCGTAAAAGAAGGTTTGCAATCGTCTGATCCGCCGGTGAATGTGAACAAGGCAACCAAGGCGCAGTTGCAAACGCTGCCCGGCGTGGATGAAGAAACGGCTGACCGCATTGTTGCCAACCGTCCATACCACACCGTGGATGAAGTGGGAACTCGCGGCGCGGTCTCCCCGGATGAGTTCAACTCCATCAAAGGCAAGATTTCAGTTAAATAAGTGAAATAAAAGCTCAGCGCGGAATAAAAACAGCGGGCCTCCCATAAAGCCCGCTGTTTTGCTTGCAACAGAACGGGAAATCGTTATCCGTTCACGCTGATGGTTGTTCCCGTGGCGTTGGCTGTTGTAGCGGAAGAAGAAGACGAGCTGCTTTGCAACAAGCTTCCCGAATTGTCTCTGTATTTCTGCAAATCACTTTGCAATGTTGAGAAAGCCTTCTGCGCTGATGCCAGATCGCCTGACTGCAAATCCTGCCCTAGCTGCGTGAAGTCCTGTGAAATGGCCGAGGACGCTCCATTCTGCTGATCGCCACCGCCGTGATGGTGGTGATGATGATGATGGGCTTGGCCGGCGCTTTGCAGGTCGGTCTGTACGGTTGAAAAAGCCTGCTGTGCCTGGCTCAAATTGCCGGATTGCAGGGCTTGGGACAGGCTATTGAAATCCTGTCCAATTTTGTTATCAGTGTTCTGCCCATTCTGGGGCAGGTCTTTCTGCAGGGTGGCAAAATCTGCCTGCGCCTGGCTTAAGTTGCCGGACTGCAGGTCGTGGCCAACTTGCGCGAAATCGCTTTTCGCTTTCTGAAAATTAACTTGAGCATAGCCTTGCTGAAATGCGCTTGTGCTGGATATTCCCGCAACTGACATATAAATACCTCACTTACACATAAATCACTGCGAAGATTCCTCAGGATGAACTATCGGCAAGATCTGCCGTTTTCATCAGAGGTAAGCATCACATTGCGGAGATAAATGCAATCGCAATGCCAGCGCAGGCAAGTGGTTGCGGAATGTAAAAATTTGCCTCGGGAAGAACTAGAGCACGGCTTTCAGTACAAAAGTCCTCGATTACTATTTCGTCGGCTCCATTTGCAGCGCATCATTGAAGCGATTGAAATAATTAAACAGCCCAATCGCCGCCAGCAGTTCCACGATTTGGCCTTCATCAAAATGCTGGCGCAGCTCGGCCCAAAGCTGGTCGTCCACGGTGTGCGCGTCGCGGGTCACCCGTTCTGCCAGCCGTAGTGCGGCTTTCTCTTTTTCCGTAAAGTCCGTGCGCTGCTCAAAGTTTGCCAGATCATTGATCTGTTCATCGCTCCAGCCATGCCGTCTTGCCAAGACGGTGTGTGAAGCCAGTCAATACTCGCAGCGATTGATCTGCGTTGTCCGCACAATCGCCAGTTCCTTCAGCTTTGCCGGCACGGTGCCGGTTTCCATCACCGCGCGAAAATGCGCCACCATGGTGCGCATGATCTCCGGGCGGTGCGCCACCGTGCGGAACATGTTGGGTATGTTTCCGCGCGTGTGCATAAAGTGGTCATAAACTTCTTTGACCTCTGGCGTGGCTTCAGATGGAGCAATTCTTGAGAGTCTTGGCATAAAAAATAGAACGGCAGACGAACTGTAAGCCCGCCTGCCGATTTTGGTTACTTGCTAAAGGATTGAATCGCTCCGGCTTCGTCGTCTTTGATGTCAAAAACGGTATAGAGTTTGGTGATCTGCAGCAGGTCGTGGACTTTCTTGGTCAGGTTCAGCAGCTTCAGTTCGCCGCCTTCGCGTCGCACGGCGGTAAACGCGCTCACCAGTTCACCAATGCCGGAACTGTCAATATAGGTTACGTCGCCCAGGTTCAGCAGGATCTTTTTCTGCCCTTTGCCGACCAGGTCGCGGATGGTGTCGCGCAATACCACGCTGCCTTCTCCCAGCGTGATGCGGCCGCTCATGTCAACAATGGTCACGCCGTCCACCTGCCGATTGGTTGCTTTCATGCTCACTGTGCTTCCTCCTCCTTGGCATTCGCCGCGTTGCGGCCCGTATGCTTGATAAGTGTGATTTCGGTCCCTGGATTCGTCTTTCGTATCTTCACTTCGTCCATGAAAGCGCGAATCAAAAAAATTCCTCGCCCTGAGCCTTTCATCAGGTTTTCCGGCGCCAGCGGGTCAGGCAGTGACTCCGGATCAAGTCCTTTTCCCTGGTCTGTTATTGTGATGACCAGCGCCTCGCCGGTAGTTTCATACGCCACCACAAATCTTTTGCCCGGATCATATTCATTGCCGTGCAGCACGGCATTGACAGCCGCTTCCCGCACCGCCATGGCCACCTGATACTGTTCGTCTTCCCCCAACCCGGCTTTGGCCGCAACCTCTGAGGCCTTCTGTTCAACCTGGTTGACGCTCTCCAGTGTGGATTCCAGCGTGTAAGAAACCCGATTTGTCATGGGGTGGTTCACTCAGTTTGTTTTTAATAACGGCTTGGGCAACGGTCGTACCAGGCGAAACGTTTAGTGTGCCTAGCTGGACAGCAACTTGTCAAACGCGCATTCCCCGGCGCTGTGCCTTAAATGAGCGATTGCGACTGAGTTGATGGAAGAATCCTGCCAAAGCACCGCGTCAAGTATAAAATTAAAGCAGTGTCGGGGTGAATGTGGTCCGTGTGACACAGCCGTCCTCGGCTATGCCACCTTACCCTTAAATGATCATGGAAATGATCTGGACCGCAGACGCCCTCGCCTGCGAAATCTTTGGTCCGTGCCAGAACTAAACCGCCTAGACGAATGAAGAAATAAAGTCAGGAATTGCAACGAACTCTGTTTGTTGCTGCTGATTCACCAGCACCCAATAAATACATC
>DASRCD010000729.1:0-3214 GCA_035653315.1 Candidatus Angelobacter sp. | reverse complement strand
GGCCAGAGCGTGGAAAAAATGCCGCAGGTTGTGGACCTGATGGGCGACAGCATGGATAAAGGCCACGACAGCCCAGTGTTTGACAGCGCGCCTCTTCTTTTGCAGGAAGAGCTTGCGTTTCCTTATCGCCAGGGAATGAAGTTTGTCAAAGACCTGCTGGTGGCCGGCGGAAAGCAACTGGCATTTACCGGCGTCTTCGCGCGCATGCCGGGAACCACGCGTGAAGTGATGGAGCCTAAAGAATATCTTGCTGGACGCCGCGTCCCGCCTCTGCTGCTCCCCGATTTTGGTTTCCTCAAAAAGGATTATGAGCCATTCGATGCTGGAGCAGTTGGCGAGTTGGATGTAAACATCCTACTGCGTGTTTTGGCCAATGATGATGTCGCTAAAAGTCTTACGCCGGAGTGGCGCGGCGGAGCTTATTATGCCGCTGGACGCCGCGGGGCCAAACCGCCCGACAAAAATTCCAGCGCGCACATCGGCCTGTTTTACGTTTCCAAGTGGGCATCAGAAGAAGCTGCGCAGGACTTTGCCAAGACCTACGCTGAAGCGTTGCCGAAAAGATATACAGCAGTGCAGCCCGTTTCCGGCGATATGGCGGCAACAGGTTTAAGCGAATACTCCACCTCGGATGGGCTTATTTTTATCCAGCAAACCGGAAATGCGGTGGTGGCCGTGGAAAGTTTTGATAAAGATGTGGCCAGCAAGTTAATTGCAGAAGGGCTCAAACAGGCGCAAGAACAGGTACAGGAGAACGCTGGAAATAATAAGAAATAATTCAGGTGTGCGGCTTTAGCCTGCCAGGGATTTAGCCAGGCTTATTACTTCGGCGCAATACCACAGTAAGGCTGGCCAAGGTCTTCCGGCTTATGTGACGAGGAAGACCGCTGATCTTTCAGCAAAGATCCTACTTTTGTTCCATTTCGCGATTTGAAGAAATATCAGCTAACAGCGGATAAAAACTGCTCAAGGCGTGCCACACGCGCATAAAGCCCTTCATATTCATCCGCCATCTTTGTGCTGCTGAAATTTTCCTTCGCATACTCCAGGCAAACAGAATTACTGATTTCAAGAATTCGCGCGCATGCAGCAATTGCTTCAGCTACATTCTCCACAATAAAACCAGTCACTGTATCTTTCACTACCTCCGGTAAGGCGCCGCGCTTAAACGCAATCACCGGAGTACCACAGGCAGCCGCTTCCATTGCGACCAGAGAGCTGGTTTCATCCACTTGGCTGGTAATCAGCAAGGCCTGCGCCTCATGAAGAAGCTGGCGCTTGGTTGTGAGTGAAGGGGCAGGGATAAATTTTGCATCCGGCAGCTGTTTCAGGCGCGGAGCCACTTCCCTTTCAAAGTATTGCTGATGATAAGAGAATGGATAAACCGTTCCGGCAAGGGTAATCGGCAGCCCGGCCCGCTTGGCAATCTCCAGCGCGAGATGAGGAGCTTTCTCTTCACAGATGCGGCCCAGCCAGAGCAATCCGGTGCGCTCACCATACCTGCCTCCTTCGGCACCGCACCCAAATTTTTCCAGCGCGATTCCGTTCGGCGCCACGCCAACCAGATTCGGCAAATCAGCAAAGCTGCAGTGCTGCGATTGGGAAACACAGTTAAAGCTCACATTCCCGGCAACATTCTCAAAATTTTCTGCCGGATAAAAATGCCTTGGCAAGTGCAGCGTGGCCAGCACCGGCACGTTGATCTCTACCGCTCGTTTCCAGAAACTGCCAGACATGTCATGCAGCAGATCAAAGCTTTTTCCATCGCGGGAGCGCTGCCGCACAAGCTCAACAATTTTCTCTTCGTGTTCCGCGCGCCGCCGCTCATAATCGTCCGGCTGGGTGCAGGGCTCGCCTGTGACAAGCAGTTCACCGCTTACGTGTGATCCGGCTGAGGCTGCTACTGAAGTGAGTACACCGCGCCGGGCCATCTCCCGCTCCAGCGTCCACAAAACCTGCTCAGCGCCACCGGCTGATTCACTGGAAACTGTCAGCAGCGGGTACGCAACATAAAGAACTCTGCTCATTCTTCTTATCAGATGCAAAAGTAAGACTTTGCGGGCAAAGCGCCGCCGTTTATACTCCGCACTTAACTTCTGAATAAGGTTGGTTCGGTTGCCGAGAACAGGTTCGGCCTCATTTATTAACATGCACAAATTACGTTCTGAGATTGAACGGCTTTTTGCCGCAGGTTCATTACCGGTGGAAACCGCCGGCCATGCCCGGCACATATTTCAGGAATTTCGCCAAGCCCTGACCAAAGGCGAGATTCGCGCGGCGGAAAAGCAGGACGGCCGCTGGCAGGTAAATGCATGGGTAAAACAGGGCATTCTGCTGGGCTTCCGCTTGGGAGAAATGCAGGAGATCAGCAGCGGAGCTCTTACCTTTGTGGATAAAGACACGTTTCCGGCCCGCCGTTTTGGTGTGGCCGAACGCATCCGCGTGGTACCGGGCGGATCTTCTGTCCGCGAAGGCGCATATGTTGCGCCCGGCGTAATCTGCATGCCGCCCATGTATATCAACGTGGGCGCATATATAGATGAGGGAACGCTGGTGGATTCCCACGCGCTGGTGGGCTCCTGCGCGCAGATTGGCAAGCGCGTACACCTGAGCGCGGCAGCGCAGGTTGGCGGGGTGTTGGAGCCGGTGAATGCTTCTCCGGTAATCATTGAAGATGACGTTCTGGTAGGCGGCAATTGCGGTATCTATGAAGGCACGCAGGTACGCAATGGCGCGGTGCTGGGCTCAGGCGTGATTCTTACGCGCGGTACTCCAGTCTATGACATTGTGCGTGAGCAGGTGTATCGTTCCAGCGCGGAAAGCCCGCTGGTGATCCCGGAAAACGCCGTGGTCGTGCCAGGATCGCGCGCCATTAATAAGGGCAAAGCGGCTGAATGGGGGCTGGCGGTTTATACGCCGGTCATCGTAAAGTATCGCGACGAAAAAACCCAGAGTTCCATTGAACTGGAGGACTGGTTGCGCTGATGAAAAACTCATCTAATCAAGCTCGATTGCTTATCGCCTTCCTGGCGCTGGCCGGCATTGCGGCCGTGCTGTGGGCCGTGGCGCATTATTCCGGCGCGGCCATTCCTCCTTCAGTATTAACAGTCTCGCGTTGGCTGGCTCTGGCCGCCTTCTGCGCTTATGCGTGGGCACGCCGCTCACTCACCACCTGGATTATGGTGGGCATTCTTCTTGGCGCCGAATTTGGACA
>DASRCD010000728.1:0-3285 GCA_035653315.1 Candidatus Angelobacter sp. | reverse complement strand
GCGCTGGATGTAAAGAACCTGGATATTTAGTTCGAGAGATGGGTTGGTTCAGTCAAGCTCCGAAAGCTGATTCGAGAGTCTTTAATGCTGAACTGGCCCAGCACTCCGTTATAAATAAATTCCCAATATCTCAGGATGTCTCTCCCAATCAGACATGAAAATTGTGTTTCAAAAATAGGGCAAGCGATTACGCCATGAACTCTGATCCTATCTAAATCGCTTTCAGGGAAACCAAGGGTTGCGGCAAATTCCGGATATACTTTTGCATCTTCTGCTTTGGTGTTTCCGGGTACATGAACTTTCTTCTGGCTTCTCTGAATTAAGCGGCAGCTATGGGCGATTTGCGGATTAATTGCACTGAACGCAGCACCTGTATCGAGCAGAGCATTCACTGTAATGGCTTGAACAAGAGGATCGGAAGGATTTCCAATCTGTACTTTTATGATGGGACCGTTCTGCAGGAGTTTCTCAGCAGGCAGAGTGATGATCAAGGAATTCCTTATCAACTCAATATAGAAAATAAACCGGTTCGTGCAGGCAAATCTGCTTAATCAAAAAGCTGGCCTGAAGCCCAAATTTCTTTGTGCCGGCATCCCAGGCGCTCTCGTAATCTTTATAAAAACCTGCAATCTGATCGCCGCCTACCACTACAAAGTGATTTTCATATTGGGGTAGCCATTCCGATTTATGGTTCTCGTAGAAAGCGAGTTCATGTTGTAAGGGGTTCTGCGCATCCAACATAACCATCTCCTGTTCGCCAATATAACAATTTCTGGTTAAGGTGATAATCCCTGTATCTATAAAGTAGATAAATCTTGCTCATTGAGCAGGATCAATCACAAGTGCTGGCTGCTGCTTTTTTCTATAGAACATCAAAAATCCAATCATCATCAAGGCCCATAAAATCAGCGTAAATACGCTGCCTTCGGGGCCAACTGTTCCGCCAGTAAGCCAGGCAGGACCTTGCGAGTGCGGTTCAAGAAGATGTCCTTGTGCCTGGAGGCCGCTATCGCTTACGCCGTAAAAAAACGATTGTCCCCAGTCCCAGCCGGCATGAGCTCCCACCGCCAGCCAGAGATTTCCTGTTCTCCTGAGAGTTGCTGCCGCAAACAGGGCGAAGAATCCTGTGGCAATAATGCCAACCCGCGTTTCTCCCGGATTGCCCATGTGTGCGCGCGCAAATCCAACTGCCAGAATAATGGCGGAAGGCCAGAAGCCGATTCCATCCGACAGCGTGTAAAGTATGTAGCCTCGGATTGAGAATTCTTCCACCAGCCCGACAAGCAGGAACACCGCGGCCCAGATCAAGGCCCAGGAAATTATTTGTGGACCATGCAGCACAATAGGGCCGAAATAGAACAAGCCTAAGGCCCGCATCAGCAGCAGTTCCAGCGTAAGCGGAAGAAATCCCCAGAAAAAATAGCCGGTAAAGAAGCGCGCAACTCCAGCGCGGACCAGTGGAAGTCCATAAGTACCCATGGGCCGGCGCTCAATGCGGCTCATGATCCAGGTTCCAAACAAGATCCAAAGAAAGACCAGGACACCCTGAAGCAGTTGCGGCGCGGGTTTAAGGATGCTGGGAGGATTGAATTTTGGCTGTGGCCCTGCCAGCTTCATGGCAGTTATAACCAGGAGGGCCGGGATTCCGTAAACGATCAGCAAAAAGATCAGGGCGCGCCAGCCCGCACGCAGCCCGCGTTCATTGCGGAATATGAAATTAAGTGGGCGAGCTGATCTGCTTCCTGCTGTTTCCTGGTCCATGTCCTCTCCGGAGAAAGCTAGAGAAAACTGTACCAGAGAAAGCCAAATTTTAAGCCTGCTTAAGGGGCCATTGTGTGCTGTGCTTGATTATTGTCAACAACGTCGGTCAATCCAGCCAGAGCGCGCGTTACTACCTGCTCAAATTCAGAGATATATCCTTCTGAAGCGGGCCGGGGCGGCCGGATACTGCGCAGCATCTCCACCGCAAGTTCCATCTTGTACCAGTTCAACACTTCTTCCGGCGAGCGGCCGGACTGAACAGAAAGCGCCTGCACGTAAGCCCAGAGAAGCCGGCGCAATTCATCCACTACGCTCTTGAGCTCAGCAGCCAGTTCCAGATCAAGATATTGTTCCGGCGCTTTGATTGGCTGCTCACTGGCGGCCAGCAGTGAACGCCGGATTACGGCCAGATCGTTCAGCGTTTGCCGAACCTGAGTGGAAAGGTTCCCGGAAGACTGCTCCATCGCTTCTCCTTGTACATAAGCAACATCGGCGGGTAGTGGATAAAGCTTAGAACCTGCAACAAGAGTAAGAAAACTTTAGTCCCTACGGGATTACAAAAATGTGCCTGAGTAACTGCCCGGAAAACTGGCTTAACAGCTTTTGGATGTCAAAGGATTAACCGCTTCGAGACATGAGCCAGATGGAACTTTTTTGAAGCATGTGCGACTTGGCTGCAAAGTCCGTGTTAATGCCATTGGTCTTAGCCGCAATCCTATTTAGCTGTCTATTTCTTATGAAATCCCTTAAAATACTGTCTAGATAGCGGTTTGCGGCGTTGCCGTCAAGATCTGGAGCTTTGCCCTGCTGTTTATCATCTAATAAACCCACATGAGATATTGGCGTCAATTCGCGCGTTTTCTTGCTGCTCTGCAACTGCTTCCCGCTCTGGAGAGCGGGGAGGAAACCCTGGTCGGCGGACAGGCTGTAATGGAAGGCGTAATGATGCGCTCTCCACATGCCTGGGGAATCGCCATCCGCAAACCAAGCGGCGAGATTACCACGCATTGTGAGACCCTGCAGCGTCCTTCAGAAAAGCGCAAATGGCTGGGATGGCCTTTTGTGCGCGGATTGGCCACACTTGGGCAAGCCATGAAGCTGGGCTTTGTGGCATCAAAGTTTTCACTCAATGTGGGTCTTGAAGAAATTGCCAAAGAAGAAGGTGAGAAGAAGCCGGAAATCGGCAGTTGGGCCATGATTGGAAGCATGGTGGTCTCAATCGGCTTTTTCATCTTCATGTACAAGTTTGTTCCGCTGGCGGCGGCCACTGGACTTAAGACCCGCTGGCACGCTTTGAACAACAATTTTGCTTTCACGCTGGTGGATGGACTGATCCGTATAGTGTTGTTCCTGCTGTTTATCTGGGGTATTTCGCTCTGGGACGATATCAAGCGTGTATATCGCTACCACGGCGCGGAACACAAAACAGTTTTTGCTTTTGAAGACGGCGGCATGCCGTCCATTGCAGACGCTCAGAAATATTCCACCTACCACCCGCGCTGCGGCACCAGCTTCCTGATGACG
>DASRCD010000727.1:0-2486 GCA_035653315.1 Candidatus Angelobacter sp. | reverse complement strand
TCTGATCCGGGCTATCGGGTAATCAAGCTGGCGATTGAGCGGGGAATGCTGGTTGTGCCGGTTCCCGGACCTTCCGCGCTGATTTCGGCGCTTGCGGCCAGCGGACTTCCAACTGACAGCTTTCAATTTCACGGGTTCCTGCCGGCAAAGTCCGGCCAGCGGCGCACGTTGCTGGAGACGTTTCGTAATGCGCAAGAGACCATCGCGTTTTATGAAGCGCCTCATCGAATTGCGGAAACCATGCAGGATGTGGCTGATATTTTTGGAGCAGAACGGCCTGTTGTAATTGCGCGCGAGCTGACCAAAATCCATGAAGAATTTATCCGCGGCACAGCGGCAGAGGTGCTTGCGCGTGTGCGAGAACATGAGCCGAAAGGTGAGATGACGCTGCTGATTGGGAAGAGCGAGATGCCCTCAATGTCAAGCAACAAAGACATTGCCGTGCGGCTGGATGAGATCATGCGTGAGCAAAAGATTGATGAGAAGGCGGCTCTAAAGATTGTTGCAAAGGAGCGCGGCCTGTCAAAGAGTGAGGCTTATAGGGAATTGCAGCGTAAGAAGAGCCGATAATCTATGGTTCAAAGGCAAGACATCTGTGGTTTATTTCTTCCTTAATCTGTCATGCTAAGCGCGACTTCCCGCCCCACTGTGTAAACGGAGCTGCTCGTAAGATAAAGCTCTCTTCGCGTCAATTTACGCCGCGCACTCGCAAATAGAAGGCAAGGCCATCCTTCTTCATTGCTGCACCTTCGAACCAGATACTACTCGGAGCCATCATGAAGCGCTTTTTATTGTTTCTTACTCTTATCAGTTTCAGCTCTTTCGCCTTCGCTCAACAGGACTATGTTCCTCGATATGACGCATTTGCCGGCTTCTCTTATCTCAACTCGCCCAGGCTCAACTTGGCTGAACGAGGTTTTGACGGCGAATTCGGCATCAATCTAAACCGCTGGCTGGCTCTTGGCGGCGACTACAGCATCTTCACCGGACACAGTGATATCCGCGCCAGTGACCTCAAACCGGCGCTTCAAGCCCAACTTATTCCGCTGTTGCCGCTGCTTGGCCCTAACCCAGCGGTGCCATTTGACTCCACCACCTATACCTTCACCTTCGGCCCGCAGATCAATTTCCGCCAGCTCAAGTGGGTAACGTTCTTTGTCCGGCCTGCCATCGGCGGCATGCATGAAACGGCCACTCTCAAGCCCAATACTCCGGCCCTGATTCTGGTGACGGGTCAGCTTGCGCCTTCAGGCCGATTGACTGACCTTAAACTGTTCTATGGCGCGGGCGGCGGCTTTGACCTGAATGCCACAAAGCACTTTGGCATACGCTTTGCCGCTGACTTTGTTCATGTCAATCTCTTTGACAATCTTCTTAATGAAGGGCGCAACAGCGTGCGTCTCGCCATTGGCCCCAAATTCCGCTTTGGCCGCAACATGGCGGAAAGATGAGTAATAAAGAGTGGACCGCAGGCGCCCTCGCCTGCGAGGTATTTCTGCATTAATGAGAAGACAGTGATAGGGTCAGTTTGAAAACTGCTGAAACCCTATTCACCTGACTTCCTACAATCGTCATCCCGAAGTCCGTAAATGAATCTGCGGTTTCTTCAGCAGATGAGCAGGACTGAGGGACCTTGTGTTTGATAGCCGAGAGGCGCCCTGCACTGGCCACTTGCCCAAACAGTCACCTCACATACATTCCTCTCCAAGCGTATAATCACCCGTTTTCCCGCTGAGGTGTCTTATGAACCGCTTATTTGCTTGTTGCGCTGTAATGTTCTGTCTGCTGGCCGCCGGCTTTGGCCAGTCCGGGCCTTGCAAGATCACTGATCACACGGAGTACTCAAAAAAGATCAAGGAGTTCACCACGGAGACGTTCTTCTCCACGGAACTGGTGGACCACCTACCGTTGAGCTCCTGTGTGCCGCCGCCGGACGCGTTTTTGCACCACATTGTCGGCGCGCCGGACGTGCTCGATTACACCAAGCAGATCAATGACTATTTGCGACTGTTGGCCAGCAAGAGCCCGCGCGTCAAGCTGTGGAGCATCGGCGTGTCAGAGGAAAACCGGGAGATGCTGGTAGTCGCCGTGAGCGATGAAGCTAATTTGGCCAAGCTGGAGCGCTATAAAGAAATCACGGCCAAACTCGCCGATCCACGCAACCTGACGGACGCCGAAGCGCAAAAACTGATCAGTGAAGGTAAGCCCATCTACTGGGCGGATGGCAGCATCCATTCCCCTGAAACAGGCGCGCCGGAAATGTTGATGGAACTGGCTTACCGGCTCGCAGTTGAAGACACGCCGTTCATCCAGAAGATCCGCAAGGATTCCATTGTGCTGATCACGCCGATTGTGGAAGTGGACGGTCATGATCGCATGGTGGATGTTTATATGCAGCACAAAAAGCATCCTGACCAGCCACCGTATCCGCTGGTGTGGTGGGGCCACTACGTTGCTCACGATAATAACCGTGACAATCTGGGCGT
>DASRCD010000726.1:0-4709 GCA_035653315.1 Candidatus Angelobacter sp. | reverse complement strand
ACGGAAATGCGCCCACGCGATATCATCCATTCATTTCGTGAGGCCAGCGGCGCGATTAAAGCAGGTGAACTGGTGTGTGTCTTTGCGGAAGGCCACATCACGCGCACCGGTTCTTTGTTGCCGTTCCGCAAAGGTATGGAGCGGATCATACGCGGCGTGGATGCGCCCATCATCCCCGTGAACCTGCATGGAATTTGGGGAAGCATCTTCAGTTATGAGCGGGAACGTTTTCTGTGGAAAGCGCCTCGGCGTATGCAGTCACCCGTGACGGTGAGCTTTGGCAAGTGGCTGCCTTCTACCGCCAGCGCTTCTGAAGTCCGGCGGGCGGTGCAGGAACTCCATGCCGCCGCTTTTGAATCTGACCGCATACCCAGCCATACCCTGGACCGCGCACTCATTCGCACGGCAAGGCGCCATCCTTTCCGTTTCTGCATGGCGGACGCGCGTTTTCCCAAGGTCAGCTTTCTGGACATGCTGCTGAAGCTGCTGTTTGTTACCCGGCGCATACGCTCCCATTGGGAAAATCAGGAGATGGTTGGCGTGCTGCTGCCGCCGTCAGCGGGCGGCGCACTGGTGAATTTTGCCACCGCTCTGCTGGGCAAGGTTTCAGTCAACCTGAACTATACAGCCAGCACGGAAACCCTGAAATCATGCGCCCAGCAATGCAATTTGCAAACCGTGATCACGTCAAAGCTTTTTCTGGAAAAGCTTGCCGCCATCAATAAGATTGAAGTTCCGGCGCGCGCCATCTATCTGGAAGATGTACTTGCCAATTCCAGGACCACGGAAAAGTTGGTTGCGCTGCTGATTACGCTTTTTCTGCCTTACACCTTGATCAAGAAAGCTGTGGGCGGAAAGAAGCGCACGGCAGATGATCTGGCTGCCATCATCTTTTCCAGCGGCAGCACCGGCGATCCCAAGGGCGTGATGCTCACGCATTACAACGTGCTGGCCAACATCCGGCAGATGACGCAGGTATTCGCATTCACCAGCGAGGACAAACTGCTGGGCGTTCTGCCGTTCTTCCACGCGTTTGGGTTTACGGTAACGCTGTGGCTCACGGGAATCCATGGTGTGGGCGTGGTCTTTCATCCCAGTCCTGTGGATGCGCAGATCATCGGTGAGCTGACGCGCAAGTACCGCGTCACATTTATGATCACCACGCCAACATTTCTGCAAGCCTATACCCGCCGCGTGCCCAAAGAAGATTTTGCCAGCTTGCGTTGTGTGCTGGTAGGCGCGGAAAAATTATCAGAGCGCATCTCTCAGGCTTTTGAAGAGCAGTTTGGCACCCGCCCCTTGGAAGGTTATGGCTGTACGGAGTGCTCGCCGGTGGTGGCGGTAAATATTTTTGATTTTCGCGCGCCGGGCATTGTGCAGCGGGGAGCACGTCCCGGAACCATTGGTCATCCCTTGCCGGGCATGACGGTGCGAATTGTCGATCCGGAAACAGGAGAACCTTTGCCGCCAAATACGCCGGGCATGCTTCTGGTGCGAGGCCCCAATGTGATGCAGGGATATCTTGGCCGGCCGGAGAAGACCCAGGAAGTTCTTAAAGATGGCTGGTACACCACAGGCGATATTGCCTCCGTGGCGGATGACGGTTTTCTCACCATCACTGACCGTCTGAGCCGTTTCAGCAAGATTGGCGGTGAGATGGTGCCACATATAAAGGTTGAGGAGAAATTGCATGAACTGGCTGAAACTACCGATCAGCTGCTTGTTGTTTCAGCAGTTGCCGATGAAAAACGAGGCGAGCGCCTGGTTGTATTGCATACCCTGAATGAAGCGCAGCTTGCGCCGCTGCTGGCCAGTCTTACAGCATCTGACCTTCCACCTTTGTGGCGTCCGCGCAAAGACCAATTTTTCCGCGTGGACACCCTGCCATATCTCGGCACCGGCAAGCTTGATCTGCGGACGCTAAAGAATTGGGCCAATTCCGTAGCCCGTTCTGTTCCGGCTTAGTGCCGATTGTTATTGTTAATCCCTGCTTTGCCCCAATGTCTTTTGACCAAAGTCATATAATGGTCTTGTGAAGAAGATCGTCCATGCCGTCTGTTCGCATGACTGTCCTGATACCTGCGGAATTCTGGTGACAGTGGAGGATGGCCGCGCCACGCGCCTGCAGGGCGATCCCAGCCATCCGGTAACGCGCGGCTTTCTCTGCGCCAAGGTCACCAAATATCTGGACCGTGTTTATTCGCCGGACCGCGTCCTTTATCCCATGCGGCGGGTAGCGCCCAAAGGCCAGGGCAAGGGAGACGCCAGTGATTTCACCCGGATATCCTGGGATGAGGCGCTGGACACAATCGCTCACCGCTTCAAGAAGGTATCTGACGAATTCGGACCGGAAGCGATCCTTCCTTATTCATACGCCGGCAATATGGGTGTGATCAGCTATTCCGGCATGGCGCACCGTTTTTTTCATCGGCTAGGCGCTTCACAGCTTGACCGCACAATTTGCGCTTCCGCCGGTGGCGCCGGTATGCAGACTGTTATTGGCCGCAATATAGGCACGGAGCCGCAACAGTTCCGTGATGCCAGGCTGATCATTGCCTGGGGCGCGAACATCCACGGAAACAATATTCATCTGTGGCCTTTTATTGAAGAAGCACGGCGCAAAGGCGCCAAACTGGTTGTCATTGATCCTTACAAGACGCGCACTGCGCGCTGCGCGGACTGGTATCTCCCCATCAATCCTGGTACTGACGTGGCGTTGGCTCTGGCCATGATGCACGTGATTATCGGAGAAAATCTTTATAACGCCGATTACGTGAGCAAATATACGCTTGGTTTTGAGCAGCTTCGCGAGCGTGTACAGGAATATCCGCCGGAAAAAGTAGCGGGATGGACTGGAATCAGCGCAGAAGACATCCGCAAGCTTGCGCGTGAGTACGCCACAGTACGCCCAGCGGCAATTCGCGTGAATTATGGTGTGCAGCGGGCGCAGAATGGCGGCTCCGCCATGCGCGCCATTGCCATGCTGCCTTGCATTACAGGATCGTGGGCAGAAATCGGCGGCGGCCTGCAGATGTCCACCAGCGGAACGTTTTACCTGAACATGCAGGCGCTGGAGCGGCCAGACCTGATGATGAGCAGCCCTTTAGGAAGGCCGTCCCGCGTTGTAAACATGTCTGAGCTGGGGCAGGCACTGAACCAACTCAGCGACCCGCCGGTAAAAGCGATTTTTGTTTATAACTCCAATCCGGCGGTGGTTGCGCCCAACCACAGTGAAGTGGTGCGCGGCTTCTTGCGCCCAGACCTGTTCACAGTAGTCCACGAGCAATTTTTTACCGACACAGCGAAATACGCTGACGTTGTTCTTCCCGCAACCACATTTCTGGAGCACAAAGACCTCAACAAGCCATACGGGCATACGTATCTTCAGGTTTCAAACCAGGCCATTGAGCCGCTGGGAGAATGCTGGTCCAACACGAAGCTTTTCAGCCAGTTGGCTCAGCGCATGGGCTTTACGGAAAGTTGCTTCCAGGAGAATGTCGATGATCTGATTGATGCGACGCTGGCCACAGCACAGAATCATGGAATCCCCAATGGCTGGGAGCAATGGCTGCAGGGGATCACGCGCCAGCGACTGGAAAAAGAAGGGCATGTCCGCCTCAATGTTGGAGAAGGGCCATTTTTGCCATTTGCCCAGGGTGGTTTTGCTACTGCCAGCGGTAAAGCTGAACTATACAGTGAGAAGCTGGCGTCGCAGGGGCTTGACCCTGTGGTTTCATTCACTCCGCCGGCGGAATCTCGTCATGCGGAACAGGCAAAAACATTTCCTTTAGAACTGCTGGCCCGCAAGGCCGACAATTTCCTGAATAGCACCTTCACCAATATTCCTTCCGTCCAAAAGATGGAACAGCCGGAGCTGCTGGAGATTACCGCTGCCGATGCCGCGCCGCGCAATATCCATGAAGGCGACTGGGTGCGAGTTTTCAATGGCCGTGGCGAAGTGCGCCTGCGTGCTCACGTAAATGGGGCGGTGCAACCCGGCGTGGTAGCGGCCCGGCTCAATGCGGCCCTCTTTTCACCTGACGGAAAAAGCATTAATGCCCTTACTTCAGAGACACTTACCGATATTGGCGGCGGCCCGACCTTTTATTCCTGCCTGGTTGAAGTAGAACCGCTCCCCAAGGCTTAAGCGGCGTACTGTTAATAACCAGAAGAACAAAATAGCGATTTTCCCGAATAATAGTTTGCAAGCTCCGCGATTTGCGCCGTTCTAGATGACGGGGAGTAGTCCGTCTAAAAAAGAAACGCGCGCGATAAGAAACCGGTTGATGCTCATTTTGAGACTCTATTAAACGAACAGCCTGTTTTAAATGCCCGGCAATGAAATGAATGGCATATACGATCCAGGCGACGTGCTGATTGCCGGTTTAGATCGTCGCGGTAGATTAAGTTTTATTTCGGTTGGAGATTCGGGAAGGCAAATGTCTAAGTGGCACTTCAGCAATAACTCCCGTATAATCTGGCTTTTCCCACCTTGTTCTGAGGGTAGTCATATATTGTCGTCTTTTCAGGAAACCAGTCCTAAGCATGGCGCGCGGATCGGGCCCTTGGCGCTGATCCTTGGGATTTTTCTAATGGCTCTGTTTCCCACGCTGGTCCTGGCTGCGCCGCAGGATAATCAAACCATT
This sequence comes from Candidatus Angelobacter sp., assembly GCA_035653315.1. GTDB lineage: Bacteria > Acidobacteriota > Terriglobia > Terriglobales > Acidobacteriaceae > Angelobacter. The sequence continues at coordinate 63 of DASRCD010000726.1, read as the reverse complement.
GCTGATATTGACATCACCGGCAACCGCCGCATTCCCACCGAAACCGTAAAGTCCCGCATTTAT
>DASRCD010000725.1:0-4024 GCA_035653315.1 Candidatus Angelobacter sp. | reverse complement strand
CAAAGAAGTTGGCAGTTCACGGCCATCATTGCTTTTGCAGACAGCATGAAGCGTGTTGCCTTTCATGCGAATGTCTTTGCAGGTTTCATTGTAAGAGCCAATCGGCAGATTTGAAGTGCCATTGCCACTGTGAGCGCATTCCAGATTGCCGTTTTTATTGGTAATGTCAGAGCTGCACCGCGCATAATCAGAAAGTTTGGTGGAATGGTATTTGCCTTTTTCGTCCTGGCATTTCGCATACAGGCTGCCTTTTTTCACTGAAACCTCATTGCAGCTCTGCTGATATGGGCCCACAGGGGTTCCTTCTTGCTGCGCACTTGCCGCCCCAGCCATCAACATAAAAAAGATTACGATTACAAAAGCGCTCATCCGGTGCATTTATCTGGATTCCTTCACTTGTTAGTGTTATCCGCCAAGTATAGTAGAGGTTGCGAAACAAACCACGGGAATTTAGCCCCAAGACGTTCGTGCCTTAAATTTATAAATACACAATGAACGGAGGACGGAACTGGAAGAGATGAGCGCATCGGCGGGACCACCGGCAACCACAACCCCGGCAACGCAGGCCGGTGTTGGGCGGCATGCTTTTCTGGTGGCTGCTGGAATTTTGCTGAGCCGGCTCACTGGGCTGGTGCGCGACCGCATCTTCGCCCACTACTTCGGGATCACCTATGTTGCCGACGCTTTCAAAGCTGCGCTGCGCATTCCCAATATGTTGCAGAACTTATTTGGTGAAGGCGTGCTTTCTGCCTCATTCATTCCCGTTTATGCCAGGCTGCTGGCACAAAAAGACCGTGAAGAAGCCGGCCGCGTGGCTGGAGCCGTTTTTTCCCTGCTTGCCCTGATCACGGCGGTGCTGGTGCTGATTGGTGTTCTGGCCACGCCTTATATCATCGATGTTATTGCTTTCGGCTTTAAGGGAGAGACGCGGCGGTTGGCCATTCAATTGGTCCGCATTCTGTTTCCCGGTGTGGGCCTGCTGGTGATGTCGGCATGGTGCCTGGGAATTCTCAACAGTCACCGGAAATTTTTTCTCTCTTATGTCTCGCCGGTTGTTGCGAATGCGGCATTCATCGCCGCCATGCTCATTTTTCGCCGGCAAGATATGTCTCACCTTGCCGTTTACACCGCGTGGGGCTCTGTTGCGGGAAGCGGTCTGCAATTTCTGGCGCAGCTCCCCGTAGTGCTGCGGCTGGTGCCCGAGTTGCGTATTTTCTTTCGCCATCTTACTGACAATGTTCGCGTGGTGGTCAGGAACTTTGTTCCGGTATTTATCAGCCGTGGCGTGGTCCAGCTAAGCGCATTCATTGATGGCATGCTGGCCAGCCTGCTTCCTGTTGGAGGCGTTTCCGCACTGGCCAATGCCACAGCAATTTATACGCTTCCTGTCAGCTTGTTCGGTATGTCAGTTTCGGCCGCGGAATTGCCTGCCATGTCCAGCGCACTGGGGACCAATGAGCAGGTTGCAGCGGCGTTGCGGCAAAGAATTGCCGCCAGCACCAAAAGAGTAGGGTTCTTTGTTGTGCCATCCGCCATGGGATTTCTTGCTCTGGGCGATGTAATTACCGCAACTATCTACCAGACAGGAAAGTTCACTCATGCGGATGCTGTGTATGTTTGGAGCATCCTCGGGGGCTCGGGCGTGGGACTGGTGGCTTCCACCGTTGGGAGGCTTTATTCTTCTGCTTATTACGCCCTTCGCGATACCCGTACCCCGGTTCGCTTCGCTATTCTGCGCGTTATCTTAACAACGGTTCTAGGCTATCTCTTCTCACGGCCATTGCCTGTTCTTTTAAACATTAACCCAAGCTGGGGCGCAGCCGGGCTTACAGCATCGGCGGGAATCGCCGGATGGGTGGAATTTGTTTTGTTGCGCCGCGGCATGAACCAGAAAATTGGCCGCACGGAATTTCCCGCTTCTTACTTTGCCCGGCTATGGCTCTCCGCTGTAATTGCCGCTGCCGTGGCCTGGGCGATCAAGCTATCCTTGCATCCGCAACGCCCATTGCTTGCCGCTGTCTTGATTCTGGTGCCATACGGAGCGGTTTATCTTGGATGCACCGCGCTCATGGGCATAGAGCAAGCCAGCGGTCTGCTGCGTAGATTGGTGAGAAGAAGTTAACTACCGGCGGCAATCACGCCGATCGATATGCTCAAGAGTTGTTCGGCCATCCTTTGGGCCCAAACAGAATGACGCGATCCAAGGAAATCCAGACCGCGTCAATTCTGCCGATTGCCTGCTGTGTTAGTGCTTGTAGCTGGTATTGATGAATTCATCAATATCTTTGTGCAGCTTGTGATGTTCCTTCTCATCGATATACATCATGTGTCCCGCTTCATAGTAGGCAAAGCTCACATTCTTGCGCACGGAAGGCTCCAGATGCATGTGCGAGACGGTCTGCTCAATGCCGTTGAATGGCGTGGCCACATCGTAATAGCCGCAAATCACCAGCACTTTTAAATACGTTTGCTGCGTCATGGCTGCGCGCAGCACCTCAGCCACTTCCGTGTTTCCGGTCTGGTCCCACGGACGCACATTGGCGCTCACCGTGTAATACATCTCGCTGTCCCACTTCAGTTCACGGCGGACATAATCCTGGAACGTGGCAACAAACGCGCCTTCATAGGAGGCCTCGCTCGGATCGTAATCCGGGCGTTCGCCTGCCGCATCCACTTCCATGCCGGTAAAGCGTGAATCCAGCCGGCCTGTGGTTAAGCGCTTGTCACGCTGTAATTCGCGGAACCAGCGAAACGGGCTTACGCGTAAATTGGATTGTTCAATATATTTCGGCGAGAGCGCCGTGAAATGAGCAATATCCTGCACTATTTTTCTGTGCTCTTCCGGCGTAAGCGCATCGCCTTTTTCCAATGCGGCTGCGTATTCTCCGTGCGCAAATTCACGCGCTTTCTGCGCCACCTGTTCCACCGTTAAACCTTGGAGGTCAGGTTGCAGCATGTGGTGATACCATGCCGTAGTGGTGTACGTGGGCAGAAAAAATTCCGTGCGATCATCCGCGCCCCAATTGGAAAAAGCCACGGAAGAGAGCAGGACAATGCCGTTCAGGTAAATCTGGTGGCGCTCCTGAATTACTCCAGCCAGCTCCGCTGAGCGCGTGGTGCCATAGCTTTCACCAATCAGGAACTTGGGAGAGAGCCAGCGTTCATTGCGGGTGATGTATTGATAAATAAAATCGGCAAACCAGTTTGCGTCCTGGATAACTCCGTGGAATTGGGCCGGATTCTCACCCGGAGCAGGGCGGCTAAAACCAGTGGAGATTGCGTCAATAAAGATCAGGTCTGTGGCGTCAAGAAATGAATCTTCATTGTCCACCACGGAATAAGGCGCAGGCATGCCATGGCCGTCTGCGCTCAATACTACGCGCTTGGGTCCCATGCCCATGTGCGTAAATAATGAGGCCGAACCTGGGCCGCCGTTATAAACAAAAGAGAGCGGACGCCGTGTAGGATCCACGCCATCCTTGGTATATGCCACGTAAAACATAGTGGCTTTGGGTGATCCATCATCAGCGCGGATCACATACGTGGCGGCGGTTGCCGTGTAATTGATCATCTGGCCGCCAATACGCGCGCTGTGATGCGTGACCGATGCCTTTTCTTCCGGCGCCGGGGCGCGGCGCTGGCCTTCACCACCCTGTGGCTGCTGCTCTGCATTGCGTGCACGCTCTCTCTGCTGCTGCGGAGGTTGCTGCGCCTGCGGGATCGTCATTTGCTGGCCTGATTGCGACCGTTCCGCCCTGCCTGGCTGTTGTTGTCCGGGCGTCTGTGTGCTCGGCGGTTGCTGCGGATTGGCCGCTGGATTATTTTGCGCGATGACTGCTCCAGCACCTGCCAGAATCAATGCCGTAACGATGAGGGCGCTCTTTTTTCCCATTTCTCTTGTGTTCTCCTTGTTGCGCATAACTTGAGTGCGTAATAACTAAATCCAACATAAAAATGCGGACAGAAATCATACTCCCTTGCAACCTATCAGTCGCCCTGCTAACTATTTTTTCGGCGTAGGCGA
>DASRCD010000724.1:0-2733 GCA_035653315.1 Candidatus Angelobacter sp. | reverse complement strand
CAGAGCTCTGCGCAAAACGCCAAAAAAGTTGCCCAATAAAATTTAGTGAAACTCATGGGATTCAATTTCCACTGCACTAATCATCAATGGTTCTACTTGGTTAGCTCTCAGATGCACGATGCCATCCTGATTCTGCACCGTGCCGGATACACGAATAAATCTCGGCTGCAACACCGCCTGCCGATATTTCTCATAAACCTGCGGCATGACGATGACATTTGAATATCCCGTTTCATCCTCCATTGTTAGGAAGATCAAACCGCTGGCCGTACCTGGCCGCTGGCGCGTTATCACCGCGCCGGCAACTGTTGCTCTCTTTCCATGCTTTGTCTCACGCAACTCCGCCGCCGATTTGATATTCATGCTGCGCATCTCTTCGCGCCGATAAAACATCGGGTGTGGGCCGGTTGTCAGTCCTGTGCCGTGGTAATCCGATACCAGTCGTTCTTCTGTATCCATCCGCTCTAGCGGGGATGCCGTATCTTGGTCCACGATACTCTCCAGCAGCTTGCCCACTTGCTTACCTGTCTTTTCGACCTGCCAAAGCGCATCGCGCCGATGGAGCTTTGTGTCTGCGCTGATGTTATTCATGGCACCAATCTGGGCCAGCATCCGCAAATTTCCCTGGCTCAGTTCGGGTACTCGCCGGGCAAGGTCTTCAATCGAACTAAACTGGCGCCGCTGTCTTGCTTGTACCAAGCATTCAGCCGAGATCTGTTGCAAGCCGCGCACATAGCGCAACCCGATACGCATGACAACTTTCCCGTCCAGTTTCTCAAGTGAACAATCCCAGTTAGAGCACGTTACATCAATGGGCCGGACTTTCAGTCCATGACGTTGCGCGTCCTTTACCAAAGTAGCCGCGCTGTAAAACCCCATTGGTTGGTTATTCAACAAGGCTGCGGTGAACGCAGCCAAGAATCGCACTTTCAGGAATGCGCTGGCATAAGCGATTAAAGCGAAGCTGGCAGAGTGTGACTCAGGAAATCCGTACAGAGCAAAACTGGTGATGAACTGGACAATCTCATCCTGAGCTTTAGGCGTGATGCCATTCTTTGTCATGCCGGCACGCAACCTCACTTCAATCTCCATCATTTTCTCTTTGGATCGTTTGTTGCCCAGTGCCCGGCGCAACTCTTCGGCTTCGCCCCCTGTGAAGTTGGCACAAATCATTGCCATTTTCAAAAGCTGTTCTTGAAATAAAGGAACGCCAAGCGTCCGCTCCAAGACGGACTTCAGCGACGGATGAGGATATGTAACCAGCTCTTTCTTCTGCCTGCGTTTCAGATAGGGTGCGGTCATCGCTCCGGTGATAGGCCCTGGTCGAATCAACGCCACCTGCGTGACCAGATCGTAGAACTTTTCAGGATAATTGCGCGGCAGTGACGCCATCTGCGCGCGGCTCTCAATCTGGAACATGCCTACGGTGTCTGCATTCTGAATCACGCCATAAACATCTGGGGCATCCTGCGGTAAATGCGCCAGGTCAACTTCATCTCCGTAATGATCGCGAATCAATGTGATTGAATCTTTTAGGACGGCCATCATGCCTAAGCCCAAGAGATCAACCTTCACAATACCTAGGTCAGCACAATCTTCTTTGTCCCACTGCCCCACGACTCTATTCGGCATGGCCGCCGGCTCTAGCGGCATCACAGAATCAAGCTGCCCCTGACAAACAATCATGCCGCCGCTGTGCTGGCTAAGATGGCGTGGCATATCTTGGACACGCGTGCAGAGGTCAAGGTACTTTGCGATTCGCTTCTGGGTGAGGTCAAGGCCAGCCGTAGTAAAGTGCTTGTCAAATGTGTCATTCGGTCCGCGCCATTCAAAGTTTCCAACCATGGCCGATAGACGATTGAGCGTTTCCGTGTCGAACCCAAAAACCTTGCCAACCTCACGGGCCGCCAGCCGGCCGCGGTACGTAATGACATTAGCGGTCATCGCCGCGCCGAGCTTCCCGTATCGCTGATAAACATATTGAATGGCTTTTTCGCGATCATCGCCAGATGGAAGGTCTATATCTATATCAGGCCATTCACCGCGCTCTTCGGATAAGAAGCGCTCAAACAATAGGTCCATGCCGATTGGGTCAACTGCAGTAATGCCCAGCGAGTAGCAAACAGCGCTGTTGGCCGCCGATCCCCGGCCTTGGACCAAGATGCCATTTTGATTACAGTAGCGCACAATGTCCCAGACGATCAGGAAATATCCAGCCAATCCCAGATGAGCGATGAGTTTCAATTCGCGATCAAGCTGGCTACGTACTCTGTCGGTAATCGGCTGGTATCTTCTGTGTGCGCCTTCCCAAGTACGGGCATATAAGAATGAGTCCATTGTCTCGCCAGCGGGCACCGGATAATTGGGAAACTTATACCCAAGGTCTTTCAGAGTGAATTGCAGACGTGAGGACAGCTCACTCGTGTTCCCAATAGCATCAGGGACATCAGCAAAGAGCTTTGTCATTAGCTCCGGCGTGCGGATGTGGCGCTCAGCGTTACAGGCCAACAAGTGTCCTGCAGTTTCCAGCCTTCTCTTATGTTTTATGGCAGTGAACACGTCCAGCACTTCGCGGTCGGCAACCGTAGCGTAGCTGACTCCGTTTGTGGCCAGTACCGGCAATTTCAGTTCACGCGCTAATGCAATCGCACATTGATTGCGATGCTCCTGTTCTCTCTGAAAATGGCGTTGCAACTCCACATATACATTTTCAGAGCCGAAGATGCATTTGAG
>DASRCD010000723.1:0-4136 GCA_035653315.1 Candidatus Angelobacter sp. | reverse complement strand
CGCCTGCGTGTGCACCAGCTGCCAGCGAAGATAAGTTTTCAGATCATTCAGGCTGACGGCCTTTAACTCCGCGTCCAGTGCCTTGAAAAAATCAGGCGTAGCCACGTTAAGGCTGGTGAATTTTGGCGCGCCAAGGTCCGTCAGATATTTATTGAAAGAGAATGACGGCGTAAGCGTCTGCCACTCCTGCTCGGAAATCTTGTGGTAAATCTTTTCTGGTTCGCGGCGCTCAACGCGGTCCATTGCGCCTTTGGCCAGTGCAGTCTCAATATCCAGAACAGCCTTGGCTTCAGCTGTGGCTTTGTCCGGCGCATCACCCAGAAGCTTGAACATGTTGGCTACGTGCTCGGAATAAGCTTTCCGCAGTGCTACGGATTGGGCGTCATCTTTAAGGTAATAGTCGCGATCGGGCAGTGAAAGTCCACCTTGGTCAGCCTGGCCAATGACTTCTTTGGCATTTTTAAAATCAGCGCCTGAGCCAAAGTTGAAGAACGCGTTAATACCTTCACCATGAAAATGGGCCAGGAGCGCCGGAAGGTTGCCTTTATCATTCAGCGCTGCAATGCGGTCAAACTCTGGCTTTAGGACAGCGACGCCTTTTTTGTTGATGGCGTCTTCATCCACACAGCTTGCGTAATAGTCGCCAATCTTTTGCTCATTTGCGGTGCGATTGGTGGCCTTGGCTGCATTTTCCAGAATGCCGCGCAGCTTTTCGCGGTTCTGCTCCGCCAATTCATTAAAGCGGCTCCAGATGGCCTGGTCAGAAGGAATTGCGTTGTTCTTGACCCAATTCCCGCAGGCAAACTTATAGAAGTCCACGCAAGGATCAACGCTCTTATCGATGGCTGAAACCACGGCGTCAGAGGTAGTCCTGCTCTCCTGCGCATTCGCCTGAATGGAGATGCCAAGAAAAGCAACCAGAAAAGCGGTCATTGCAAATCGGAATACACGCATGATGTTTGCCTCAATGATCTTGAACTTTGGACCAGCAAGAACGTATGAACTACGCACTCTTAAAACCTAAGCTGGCGCCCAGCGCGCGAGCCAGCAGCCCATTTCAGAAGACCCGGAAGTGAATGGTGAGATATTTCTTGGGGTTCTCACGGATTGCCTTCACCAGGTTGCGGGTCTCAACCAGCATTTGATCGGTATTGTTGTAAATTGAAGGGTCTTTCAGCAGTTTTCCCGCGCTGCCTTCGCCGGCTTCCAGCCGGTCAGCAACCAGGGAAAGCTTTTCAATAGTATTTTTCAGCTTGGCCGCAAGCTCTTCATCCTTCAGCAGCTTGCCGGCAGGGCCCCGGCCGGCATTCAGGTCCTCAATAAGCTTATTGGCTTTGGCGGTAGTCTGGTTGATGTTCGTGTACAACGTATCGTCTTTTACCAGCTTGCCCAGATTGCCTTTTCCGCTGTCAATATCATCGACAATGCGGTTCAGCTTATCAATCATGCTGTTGGTCTTACGATAAAGGCTGTCATCGGCAAAAAATTTACCGATTGTCCCTTTGCCATTGTTTACATCATTCAGCAGCCCTTGCACCTGGTCCAGGATTGTATTCACCCGGTTGATCATCTCTGGATCGAAAATTGCCTGATGCAAAGAGCCTTTACCGGTCTGAATTTCCGCCAGAATGGAGTCGGCGCGTTTCACAAGAATGTCAATGTTCTGCAGGGATGTCTGGCTGCTGCGGACCACATCCTGAATACCGGGCGCATTGCTGGAAGGCAGTATGCCTCCATCCTTGATGGGAGGTTTCTTCGCGGTCTTGCTATCAATATCGACGAAAGACTCGCCCAAGACGCCTGCGGTCATAACGGCGGCCGTTGAGTCTTCATGGATGAACGGCTGATATTTGGAATTCACCCGCATGGTTACTTGCACGGGATTTAATGGACGCCCTGGAACAATGCGGATGGATTGCACGTTGCCGATGGGAACACCCTGCAAGTCCACTGGCTGACCGCCGCGCAGCCCTTCAGCATTATCAAAATAGGTGATAAGAGTAATTTTGCTGGTAAAAAAGCCGCTGGTGCCGCTTATCAAAAAGACAAGCACGGCCAGAGTCACCGACCCAACGATCACGGTGATTCCTACCTTCAGTTCAGACCACCTGAGTTGCTTTTGACTGGGCAAGAGAGTGTAGTCCTAAAGGAAAATCATAGCAGATGTGATTGTAAGTCCCTAGAAGCAGACGATTTTAAGTAAAGGTTCCAAACCAGCGCCGCAAAGCTGAGAGAAACGCCTCGATGTTGGCTAAGCTACTGCCGTATTTCTCCAGCTCCTGGAAAACAGAGCCGCAAACAAGTATGCCGCGGCTGCACAAGCCAGAGTAATGGTCAGGCCAAAATGGATTGCAATGATCATGGCCATCACGGAACCTAAAACGCTTGCGGCGGCATTCAGCGCCCAGGCCCATTCCACGGTTTGCACCAGCCGCAATCCGGTAGGAAACGGCATGCCCATCAGAAATCCTAAAGGCGCGAGTATGACGGCGCTGAGGAAAACCTTAAGGGCAAATGGCAACCCAATAGCAGCAGGCAACAACCACGGCAGCAGCATGAGATTGAGTACGATCAAGCCCGTTATCAGGCCGAGCAGGGGCAGGATTCGATTGCTGCTGGAAATCCACTTTCTGGCGGCAACACTGCCTGCGCCGCTCGAAAGCAGCATCAGGAAGACAACCACCGTAAGAGCATAAGTGGGATGTCCAAGAAAGAGCACAAAGCGCTGGATCAGCGAGATTTCAACGAGAATGTAACCGAATCCAACAGCAATGAAATAGAGCAGAGGAACAATGCCGGTCTTGCGGTTTCCACGGTGCTGGTGCAAGGCCAGAGGCAAGATTAGAAATGCGAGCACGGCAATGGTGGAGATAACCAGCAACATTCCCAGCACAACCACGCCAAGGTTGATGCGCCAGTCCATGCCGCGACCTGTACCCGCAAGAATATTATGAATTACATGGCCGGTTTTCAGCGTAAAGAAGAAGAATGGCGCGCTGTCATCCACGGTTGAGACGTTGTAAGCATAATTTGCGGCAAAAGCCCGCGGATTATTGGATTGAATCAGTTGGCGGAATGCCTCTGCCGCTGGCGGCAAAGTCTGCAACTCCGCATATTGCGCCGGCGGATTAAGCCAGAACAGGTTGGGGTTTTCCCGGATATGCTCGGCCACCGAAGCATATTCCCCAGGCGTAAAGGATGATTTTTTGGCCAGCACAAGGACCGGCCGTCCATCTTCGTCCAGGCTGCCATCGGCAATAAGAATAAAGTTCTGCCGGGGATCGGCTACGCCAATGCGATGCAGGGATTCAATGGCCTGAGAGACAACGCGCAAGGCTTCACGCGGCTGCTTAAATTCCCAGCGGGTAATGGCAATCATGCCATCCGGCTTGAGGTGATCAAAGTATTCGTGGAACGCTTCCACGGTATAAAGATTGTTTTCACTCAGGGCAAATGCCCCGGCCGCAGTGGACGCCCAGGTGTCCACCAGCGTCATCTGCACAACGTCATACTTGTCGCGCGAACTGCGGATATAAGACCGGCCATCCTGCACGTGAATATGGACTTGAGGCTGGTCATAAAGATGGTAGGTGTAATCCGCGTAGCGTTGCCGCATCACGGTATTGGCGATGGTCGGGTTAATTTCGATTCCCGTAACGCTGCGACTGCCATTGGCTACGGCGCGCAGGACGTCCACTCCACCGCCTGGGCCAATGATGGCGAACTCCCCATGCGGCCTGAGAACGTTGGCCATGGAAGGCGCAGCCGACATAAGGCTCTTCTTCCAATTATGCGTTTGTTCTTCGGGGAGTCCGGTGTACGCAGGGGTAAGCGCGCCTTCCTGGCTCCAGTTTCTTGGATCGGCGCTCATAATGGCGGTGGTGGCATCGGCATCAATCACCACATAACGCCCGCCTAACTGCGTGCTGACCTCAATCCGGGAGATTGCGTTCCATTTTGAAAACTCAACCCATTTGGGATCGCGATAGATGCCTTTGGCATAAATTACGTCGAGCAGGCGGCCGGAATGGTTGGCGGCAATAGTCAGGACAAAAACTGCTGCCAGTGCGTAGGCGATCTTTTTTCGCTTGCCGTCACTCACCCACAGGGCAGAAGAAATGGCCATGGCCGCTGAG
>DASRCD010000722.1:0-8969 GCA_035653315.1 Candidatus Angelobacter sp. | reverse complement strand
ATAGCGCAGGTCCATCACCTTGGTCAGCGCAAAGCGCAGAACTGAGGGGAAGTCATTCTCTGCCTTCGGCGCTCCGGGTAGCTGAAACTCTGTTGCCGCTTCATTCAGCGTGGTCCTGGCCAGCACAGAAGCAATGGCGTTGTCATAAGCTGCCGTTACAGCAAAGGCGCGTTGCGCCAGCCGCCAGCGCGTGGCCAGGCTGAGCTCTCCGCCGGAGCTCTGCATTTCTTTGGCGATAGCCGCGTAATCATCCGGCGTGGTGACAATAGCCACATCTTTAAAATTTTTGGCTGAAGACCGCACCATGGACGGCCCGCCAATATCAATGTTCTCAATCAGCTCATCAAAGTGGACGCCCGGCTTGACCGCCGTCTTCTCAAACGCGTACAGGTTCACCACCACCATGTCAATCGGCTGAATGCCGTGCTCCTTCGCCGCCGCCACATGCCCAGCATTGCCGCGGATATGCAAAATGCCGCCGTGGACCTTGGGATGAAGCGTCTTGACGCGGCCATCCATCATCTCAGGAAATCCGGTGAGCTCAGAGATGTCTTTCACCGCAATCCCCGATTCGCGCAGCAACTTGGCCGTGCCTCCAGTGGAGATCAGCTCCACTTTCATCTCCGCCAGTTGGCGGGCAAACTCGACCAGGCCGGTTTTATCAGTAACGCTCAGGATGGCTCGCTGAATTTTGGGCACGCGTATGTTCCTTTGGGAGAAATTAGGACTGAATAGTTTAATTCACCGGAGGGATGTGAGGAGGAGATCAAGGGGATCAAAGTTACAGGCCAGTGGACATCCTGACAAAATAGACCGGGCAGATACCTGACACTGCACGATGGCGAGCTTGGGTTTAAAAAGTGCAGATGCATGGAAAACGAGCAGTGTGCCGGGATAACGATGCTCAAGTCTATTTCTTCTTCCGCCTCAGCCGCGCTGATGTAGTGGGATTGCTGCCAATGTACAAGTGAATAAAACAGAGCAGCGTCTTCCCGTAGCCATTCCCCGGATCGCTTTTATAACCAAAATCTGCTGCATGGCTCGTTGGGGCTGATGGCGAGCGATTTGAGTTCAATATGCACCGCAGGCACGCCGTTGATAAGCAAAATCACGTCATAGAGGTGGTGGCTGTTATCAGTGTTTATACACAACGGATTGACGACTTCAAAACTGTTCTGCACCAGTCCCGGATATCAGCCAGTGTGAAGTTGAGTGGTGAGCCCTCATCACGCTCAAAAGGCATTGCCCTCACGCTGGGGATGAGCGGCAGCACACGCCACAACGCTGCGACCCCTCTGTCATCCCGTTGATTTTTCAAGCCGGGATGGGGGCTGGAGAAGGGACGGCATTTGAGAGTCCCTTCTCCTAAGCGCTGCTTTCTGCCCCCTCCAGTCAGCTCAGTGAACACGCGCGCTTCCCCCAAAGCACGAGCGCCATGGCTGCGGGACGTTAGTTATTCCTGGTTGCAGTCACGTATAGTAAGCACCGGACAGGCCGCTCCGGCGATGACGTTATACGTGACGCCCGTATGAAAATGACCGTTAAATTTCTTTCCTTCAGGCAGCCCCAGAACAATCAGATCGGGCCGTTCAGTGCTGGCATAATCCAGGAGCTTTCGTACCGGATCACCCATTTCCACTACAAACGTGGGTTTGCGTCCATTCCTGGCTTCAGCCGGCACGATCTTGTCCAGTTTCAGATATGCGTCATTCACCAGCGTCCGTTGCTCGTTTTGAAAAGCTTCATCCAGCGTGATTACATGCATAAAAGTCAGCCCAGCCTCGTTCTCCTCTGCTAATGACAACGCGTTCCGCGCAGCCGATTCCGCATGTTCGCTTAAATCCGTAGGGAACAGGATATTTTCTACTTTGAATCCATGGTACGGCCTTGTTGTTACGTGCGGTCCCACGGTCAGCACAGGACAGGTCGCGCTGCGAAAGACGCTCTCGGCAATTGATCCCATCAGAAAATGCTGCAGCCCTTTCCGCCCGTGCGTGCCCATAACAATCAGGTCAATGTCATACTTTTTGATCCAGTGAGGAACGGCGGCTTCCACGGCTCCGCGAGCGAACAGTGGAATCGACTCGACGCCGCTTTTTTTTGCCAGAATGGTCAAACGTTCACGGCTATTGTCTTCGAGTTCCTGCAACATGTCCGCCGCGGCCATCTCGGTAAGTATTACGGGATCGCAGGCATGCGCAGGATAGAGCCGCGCATTGTGCGACCATGCCATACCGATGGCATACGCTTTGGCGGCTTCTGAAGCTTCGCTAAAATCGGTAAGAAAAAGAATGTTTTTAAATGTAATTTTGTTCAAAGCTTGCAGGGCTTGCATAAAAGCCTCCTTAGTAAGGATGTCTTCAGTCTTTGCGTCCTATCTCCGGCCAAGTCCGGCCAGATGATCAACAGATTCTTGTGGCCCTTTTGTATACAGCTCGACAATGCAACAATTGGTTGCTTTCGTTTTGTTGACTGTGTTCATCCTGTTCTTTCTGAGTATTCAATCAGCGATCCTCGCGGCGCTGTGACCTGCATCACTTATGTATGTTTCGCAAGACCGTACCCTCACAATCAAAAGCAAGCTTTTGCATATGCGGAAATCGCAATCCGGAAGCAGTGACTCGAGTCACTGCTTGAGTAAAATGTGCGGCACACTTCATGTGTGATGTAGGTCACATCGCTGGCATGAATGCGGAGCCTAAGCTGAAATTTAGAAATTGATGGCAAGGAACTCATTATGACCGTGGCTTACAACTTCCAGATCATTGAAGATTGCGCGAAATGCACATACCGGGAACAGCGGTTATTTTGTGATTTGCCGCGAGCCGCCCTCCTCCGTCTCCAGAACATCAAGGCAACTTCGGTTTATCCCAAGGGAGCACTGCTTTGCCTTGAGGGCCAGCCGGCCAGAGGTGTTTTTGTGCTGTGCACGGGACGCGCCAAGCTCTCAACAACATCCAGTGAGGGAAAAAGCATGATCCTGCGGATTGCCGAGCCCGGCGAAGTTTTGGGCTTGACTGCGGTAGTTTCCGGAACTCCTTATGAAGCCACCATAGAAACGCTTGAGCCCAGCCAGGCCAATTTCATTTCTCAAGCCGAGTTCCTGCGGTTCCTGCAAGAGAACCCCGATGTGGGAATGCGCGTGGCCAGACAGCTCACGCACAACTGCAAATGTGCTTACGGTGAAATTCGTTCTCTGGGACTGTCCAACTCAGTCCCGGAAAAGCTGGCCAAGCTCATCCTGCAGTGGGCGGAACACCCACTGGAAACCACTTCGAAGAAACCGCAAGAGACGGCGATCCGGGTAACGCTGACACAGGAGGAAATCGCTCAATTGACAGGCTCTTCCCGTGAAACGATTTCACGTGTGCTGAGTGGGTTTCGCAAGAAAGGCTGGCTGAGAGTTAAAGGCGCAACTTGGACCATCTTAAACCGACAGGCGCTCCGCGATCTTGTCACAACCTGAATCACAAGACAGGGTGATACTTATCACAGCCTGGAACAACGAAAAACTTTAAAGTGAGGCCATGAATACAGTACTACTGCAGAGTGAGGGAATGAATGAGCTCTATGCAGTGCTCTCACCGGAATTGCGCATGGAGCTTGCGAAACATGAACAGTCAATGACTGTACCGGCGGGCACGCGACTGATCACACGCGGAGTGCTGCCGGAGCAACTGGTGATTGTGAACTCAGGAAAAGTGCAAATCACGGTTGACTGCGTGCGCAATTCAGCAGTGCTTGATGTTCCAGCAAATGGCAAGGTATTCGGCATGCGCGCTGTTATATCAGGCGAATTACCTGAAGCGGACATAATCAGCAAGGAAAATTGCCGTATAACTTTGATATCGCGGAATGTTTTTCTGGAAATAGTTCGCCAATATCCGCAAATATATTTCGCTATTGCCAAAGTGCTCAGTAATGATCTGGTCATGGCGCAACGTTTCCTGAAAACTTCATCACGTCGCTCCCGCGCAATGAGATCAACCACCGGTTCACTGCTGAGTTGGCCGCAATAGTTCAGGGACGAGCATGGCTGATTGTTGTGAATTGATAATCAGCCAGGTAATAACAAAGTTTTGATGCACTCAATTGTCCCTTAGGGATTTGTTGGTTCGCGGCTGGCCACATTAACGTTCTTTAAACGTCAAGCTTTCTAAATTCTTTTTAAAAAATGCTTTTATTGGTGCTTTTAAAAGCTATCAGAACTAATCTTTTGCCGCCATTTCCTACAAATATTACGCGTTGACGGCACACTTTTTACACGCGCCTTTTCGTCGAGCCGTCCTTGATAGTTCACCAGGAGTGAGCTAATCACAACTGTGATCTTCATCACAGCGCATACGGGCCCCCAAGGATACCCTGCTACTTATTTCTAAGTGGAGAAACGCGAGGCACGCATGTCAGGAAGGACAACCATTCAAAAGTTGTTTGTTCTGCTTATCCTTTTGCTGGGTGTAGTAACGCTTGGTATCGCAAAGGCCGGCGAGCAAGATATAGACAAGCAGTCCGGCGCTGCGGCTTCAAACAAAGCCGATGGTAAGCAGAAGTCAAAGAAACTGACCGGCGCTGAAACCCATCCTGCAGTCGACCCTTCGCAATACGTGGGAGCGGAGACCTGCAAGGCGTGCCACGAGGATGTTGCGAAGGGTTATGACAAAGGGCCACACTGGAAAACAACTCTGGCAAAACACCAGGGGCCGCAGTGGCAGGGGTGCGAAGCGTGCCACGGACCAGGCAAGGAACACGCGGAATCAGCCGATCCGAGCAAGATCATTCGCTTTCCCGGCTTGTCCGCGGAAGAATCGTCCAGGCGCTGCCTGAGCTGCCATGAGATGGGCCAGGAGCACGCGAATTTTCTTCGCTCGGCGCACGTAAAAAACAATGTTGGCTGCACGGATTGCCATTCCATCCATGCGCCCAAAGTCCAGGTGAACCTGTTAAGGGCATCACAGCCGCAGCTTTGCTATTCATGCCATCTGGATGTGAAACCGGATTTCTCAAAACCATTTCATCACAAAGTAAATGAAGGACTGGTTGCGTGCAGCAACTGCCACAACCCTCATGGCGGTTTCCTGACACACCAACTGCGTTCCACTGCGGCGCAAGACCAGCTCTGCTTTAACTGTCATACCGACAAGGCAGGTCCATTTGCCTTTGAGCACGCTCCGGTAAAGACGGAGGGCTGCGTGGCCTGCCATTCGCCGCATGGCTCTTCGAATCCCCGTCTGTTGCGGAGGAGCAATGTCAACCTGCTATGCCTGGAGTGCCACACATTCACAGTAGATTCCGCGGCGCCTGCCATTCCTTCATTCCATAACCAGGCCCAGAAGTACCAGGCTTGCACCATGTGTCATACGTCGATTCACGGGTCCAATTCCGATCATTTCTTCTTTAAGCCGTAAAGGAGGGGTTTACGTGATGATAGAAGAGAAAGCAGTTCGCAAAATAAAGACGTGGAACCTTGCTCCGATAGCAATGCTCTGCCTTGTGTCGATATCAATATCCATGGCAGCACAGGTGCCCGGCGATGACAAAGGCAAGCAGGAAAAGAAGGACACGGGTAATCCTGTTTCTGTAAGCACCAGCGTAGATGCAGCCAGAAAAGCCAGCGACCTGCCGCCTGAAGCCGATCCAGAATTGAATGAAGGCGAGATGTGGGGCGGCTATGAAGTAAAACAGGTGGCCGAATTCGGCGGACGCGTTTCTGACTTTAGCGGCAGCCAGGCCATGTGGGACACTTTCGTTAATCTTGGTTCCGGGCCTCGCCTGCTGGAATACACGCTGGACATGCGTTCACCCACGCACACCGGAAAATTGTTTGATGACTTCAGCTTCAGCAATTACGGTTATGGTGGCGAACCCATTGATGTAAGCCGTATGCGTTTTTCCAAAGGCTCAGCCTACACATTCAGCGCGAATTTCCGGCGCGACCAGAATATTTTCGATTACGATCTTTTTGCCAACCCGCTGAACCCTCCAAATTCTGTCCCAAACATCCCCGTGCTGAATTCACCGCATGAGTTCCTGCTGACGCGCCGGATGTCCGATGTGAATCTCGGCATCTTTCCCGTCGGGCAGGTCAGGTTCAAACTGGGCTGGTCACGAGTGGTGAATGAAGGAACAACGTTCTCCACCATCCATGAAGGAACGGAACCACAACTGTTGCAGCCGACGCTAAATACCAGTGACAGTTTCACTTTTGGCGTTTCGTTCCGCTTTATTCCCAGAACAGCCATCAACTTTGACCAGTTTTTTACTCACTTTAAAGGCGATACCACTGCAGGCCTGGCCGGGACTGGATTTACTTTAGCAGGCGGTATTCCAGTGGACCTGGGACTGCCATTCAATACCGTGGCCGGGCAGCCCTGCGCAACGCCGCTTCTTGCCAATGGCCTGGCCAATCCTGCCTGTAATGGAGCATTTAGCTATTCGCGCATTGGCAATCTTCGCAATAACTATCCCACAGAGCAGTTGAGCTTTCAGAGCAATTATTTTAAGCGCCTGGATATGTCAGGCAGATTCAGCTATTCCAGCGCTGACGCCGACAATCCAAACTTTTCAGAGATATTTAACGGTCTGATCACGCGCAACCGGCAGCGGGTAAGCGACATGACAGGCTTCTCTAATGCGCAGCGCATTTCCACCAGCGCCGATTTTGGCATTACATACCGGCTGACGGAAAAGCTGCAGTTGGTAGATACTTTCCGCTTTGATAATTTCCGCATTCCTTCCGGTTGGGACTACTCAACCAACAGCTTATTCGGGGCCACCCTGCTCTCTCCGGCAAATTCGTTTACGCCGGCAACCTGTCCGCCGCCGTTCACGGCAGCCACTTGCCCGCAGCACAACACAAGCTCCGGCGCAGACGTGATTGTGGACGTGCTGAACCAGTTCCTTAAACAGGCCACCACGATCAATACGTTTGAGGTGGAATATCTGTTTACTCCGCGCGTGAGCGCTTATATCGGCTACAGGTTTGAACGCCGCGACATTACGGACAACAACGCAGACCTGCAAATCCAGACATTCTTTCCCGGCCCAACAGCAGCGCTGGCCAATCGGGGCGCATGCGTCGGCGTGCCGCGCAATGCTAATGGCACCTGCACGGTCTCGGTACCTGATCTGGAAACCGACAACGTGCGAATCAATGCGCAGTCTGCCATTTTCGGCTTCTCTGCGCGACCGACCAACAAACTGCGTTTCAGCTTTGATACCGAGCAGTACTATGCAGACAACACCTTTACCCGCATCAGCCCGCGGCATCTGCAACGCTATAAGGGCCGCGCTACTTATAAGCCGGCAAGCTGGTGGAACCTGGGAACAGCAATTAACATTCGTGAGAACCGCAATAACACTCTGGATATTGGCAATCTCCAGCACAATCGCAGCTATGCATTCAATACCGTGTTTGCCCCGGCAGAGGCGAAATGGGGACTTGACCTTTCTTATGATTACAACGATATTTTTTCGCAGACGAACATCTGTTTCGTTTCCACGCCCGTGCCTGCGGGCGCGCTGAGCTGCGGAAATCCGTTCCTCTCCGGTGTCTCCGTTTATAGTGAAGCGTCGCACATAGCCGCAGGATCCATTCTGTTGAGGCCGGTGAAGCGCGTTACGGCGGCGATTGGATACACGGTGACAAGCAGCAACGGCAACACGCTGATCTTGAATCCCATTGCGCCTACAGGCCCGCTGGCCTTCAATTACCACCTGCCCTCAGGATCGCTTGTAGTCCAGATGGCCAGAAACCTGGCCTTTAAGGGCGGCTGGAATTATTACGACTACAACGAGAAATCCGATCCCGGACCAACGCTGCCACGCGACTTCCGGGGGAACACGTTCACACTGGCGCTCCGTTATTCAATGTAACGGAGTCCACAAACCCACAGGAGGAAGCTGATGAAAGCAGTGATGAGTGTTGTGATTCTGTTGCTGTTCACCATGGCTGCGCGCC
This sequence comes from Candidatus Angelobacter sp., assembly GCA_035653315.1. GTDB lineage: Bacteria > Acidobacteriota > Terriglobia > Terriglobales > Acidobacteriaceae > Angelobacter. The sequence continues at coordinate 1,012 of DASRCD010000722.1, read as the reverse complement.
CGGCGCTGGCGGATGACGCAGAGGCGCTGTACAAAGCAAAATGCCAGGTATGCCATGGGCCAGACGGAAAAGGCAGCGCAGCCGGCCAGAAACTTGGCGTGAAGGATTTCCACTCGCCTGAAGTGGCAAAGCAAAGTGACGCTGATCTTGCCGACATCACCAAGCAAGGCAAAGGCAAAATGCCCGGATATGGCAAGTCACTGTCCGATGATCAGATCAAGCAATTGGTGAAGTTCATCCGCAGCATGAAGTAGAAGCACGTCCGATACACGTTCGGGAGGGGCACGATGCCCACATTTCTGATCATCGCCGTTCTGGTTATCACGATCTTTCTGGCCGGATTAATCGTGGTTCGTCCTGCCCTGACCGTGGCGCGCGGGGGGAAGGTGCTTGCTTTTCTGGCTTTTTTCATCTTCCCTGTTTTTGCCGGCTTGCTGGCTTTAGAGAACCACATGGACCGGGCGAAACAAACGTCCTTTTGCCTGACCTGCCATATCATGGGCCGATATGGGCAAAGTTTGTACGTGGATGATGCATCATTTATTCCAGCGGCGCATTTCCAGAATGGACGCGTTCCACGCGACCAGGCCTGCTACACCTGCCATACAGACTACTCGATTTTCGGAAGCTTCAAATCAAAGTTTCGTGGGCTGCACCACATTTACGCTCAATATGTGACTGGAGCGAAAGAGCCGCTGCATCTTTATCATCCCTACAACAATCGCGAGTGCCTGCACTGCCATGAAGGCTCGCGCAGTTTTGAGCAGGGCGCTGTGCACACGGCCGACCCGCAGACCATGATTGATATCAAGAGCAACAAACTGTCATGCCTGACCTCAGGCTGCCATGACACCATCCATGATGTAAAAGACCTGGACAAAGTTAAATTCTGGAAGCCGGTGCAATGATGCAAGTCAATGACTCAATCCATTCGAAGCTGCGCATTGCGGGCGCTCTCATCATTCTTGGCCTGATGGTGCAGGCGCTCAGCTTATTGTGGAACCATCCGCTT
>DASRCD010000721.1:0-8670 GCA_035653315.1 Candidatus Angelobacter sp. | reverse complement strand
TGTTGGTGACAAGTTGCGCGTGAAGCTGGTAAATGCCGACCCGCAACGCGGCTTTATCGATTTTCTGCGCGTATAGCTTTTTGCGCAAAGCCGTCTTCAGATCTTTAATAAAGTTTCGGCAGTCCCATGCTATACGTGCATCTCATGCGCGCCGCGTTCATGCCGTGTTGCGGGAGGAAACACGCGCGGTATTGTGTCCGCATCGTAAGGCGTCCGTGAATCCAGCCATGCATTCAGTTGCTTCTGCTCCGTCTGCGGAAGCTGGGCAAACCTGATGCCGGAGCGTCCGGAAGCGCGCGTCCACATTACCGTTCCGGTGGCGTGAATCAGCTCTTTGGTTTCCGGCAAGTAGAAATCAATCTGGACTGTTGCTCCCTGAGGCAGAATCTCCAATGTCTGGATGCATACGCCTGTCTGGCTCAGGTCCAGGATGATGGTGGCGTGCAGCGCCTGATTCCCTGTTTCCTGCAAGAGCGCGCTGGATTCAGGCTTGATCTGCACCGGGTGCCGGAAGGCAACGCGCCTTTCACGAATCATGGTTCCATAGGCGGCGCGCAATGTTCGGGATAGCAGGTCAGCGGAAAAAGGTTTTTGCATCATGAAGTGAATGCGCTTGCCGGAAAGTTCAGAAACAGTTGTGCTTCGGACCATAGCAAAGACCATCTTGGGATTAGCAGCGGGGGCTGCCGTCGGCGATTTCCCGGCTTCAGTGGCAAGATCAAGCGCGCCGGGAATATCGTGATCGTAAATGGCCAGATCAAATTTAAAAGATTTAAGAAGCTGGCCGGCAGTGGAAGCTGAGTTCGCCGCTTTTACCGTGATTCCATGATCTTCCAGCACTTTTTGCGTTATAGAAAGCGGAGTGGGATCATTGCACACCAGCAGCGCGCTAAACGGTTCCATGAAAGCACCTCAACTTCTTCTCATCGGCGCATCATGCTGGAAGCTTGAACAATTGCATGCAGTCCATTGCCCGGAAGGACACTTCATGCCGCAGCAATCGGACAATTTTGATGTACATGAAAATTAAAATTTCTAAATCGTCATGTAACTGGCCTGCTGCGTGCGACTCCATATATTTTCCTGATGTTTTTGTACTCTTATATGACAGGAACCCCAAGTACAAAGCTACCCTGCAGAGTTGCTGTAGCAGATTGATAACAGCGGACTTCGTGGAATGGCGCGAGTGGTTTCCAAATGTAGGACCGTACAAATAGCTGGGTAATTATTGCACGCGCTTGCGAGTAAGTAATTCACTCATTTGGAGACAGGCAAAATGGACGACAATCAGAAATGGCTTCTGGCAGCTGCTGGACTGGAAGAAGACATCCGTTATTTAAAAGCAGCTTCACTCACCGGCCTTGAAAAAGACATTCAGCAATTGAGAATGGCCCTGGCAGTTTATAAGAAAAATGCTGCCACAGGTGTTGCCTGGCCCAGTCCTGATGATTTGTATTGCATCCAGGCGCTGCCTTATGGCGCGCGGGTTGCAACCGCCACGCGGCGGGATTTTAAAACTGCGTAAACTTTTTAGATTTTCTTAGTTTTCCGGGAGGCAGGAATGAAAAAGCTGAAAGTGCTCATCGCTGGTACTGATTCGGTTTTCTGCGATCTCAAAAAAATAGCGATTGAACTTTGGCAATGTGACGTAATTGCAGTTCCTGACGGCAAGCAGGCATGCGCCGCCATGCTTAACAACCATGTGGACATCTGCATCCTGGACTGGAACCTGGCCAAGATGACCGGGCTGGAAGCTTGCCGCTGGATGCGCCTGGTCAACCTGCAAACGCAGCCTTATATTCTAATGCTCACGGAAAAAGACTGCCCTGAGCAGGTCCATGAGGCTTATCTGGCAGGCGCCAATGATTACCTCAGCAAGCCATTCAGCCTGGAAAGCCTGCACTTTTCAATCATGGCCCATGCCCAAAAGCTTTCCCAAATGGCCATGTTGCCCCAGGAATTAACGCAAATAGACCCGCTGGAGCTCTATCGCCGTGATCTGGCCTTCCCCGTTAAATCCGTGCGGAACGCCAAATCACAGCAACGCATGGCATGAGCTGATCCGTTCTTGTCCCTAGCCGCTAAAGCCATATTCCAGAAGCGATTTGCGCAGCTTGTCCAGGCAGCGCCCACGTATAAATCCTATGGAACCGGTGGCCAGTCCCAGCCGCCGTGCAATTTCCGCATAAGGCAACGCTGGCTGCTCAAAAAACAGCAGTTGCACCAGCTCACGATGCCGTGGAGAAAGCCGGGACACGACTTCGCGCACAATCTGTTCCTGCTCCAATTGCGCCAGAGTTTCCACCTGGACGGTTGAGGCAAGACTCTCGGCAACTTCAGGCTCCATGGCATCCAGTTCAACGTGATAGGCCTGTTTTTTCTTCCAGCGATATGCCTGCCGGATACTCACGGTAATCAGCCATGACCGCAGTGAACGCACATTCTTCAATTGAGGAAGGCAATTCACCACTTCTATGCACACGGCCTGGAAAACATCCGCAGCGTCTTCAGGAGACGCTCCATACTTGATGGGTATGGAAAAAATAAGCCGTTTGTATTTATCGATTAATTCCGCCCAGGCCTGCTGGTCGCCCCGGATGCAATCCCGGACCAGCCGTTCATCCTCGCTGAGATCTATCCCGTCATCACAGGTGCATGCTTCAAGGTCTGTCTGGTCCAGCAATGCCTGCGCGCCGGCATACATGGCATGTGGATCGGTAATGTATGTTTCTGAAGATTTCATATCCATTCCCTTAGCGTTAAATAGACGAATGCTTTAGACCTGCTGAAGAAAACTGCTGGTCCGCATGTGCGTGCGCATAAAGAAATTCCCGCTTAAAAAACTGGCGGCTTCTTTACAGACACACTTTGGGATTGGAAAAAGAATCAGATGCGCAGAGGGACGGTAAAACAGAGAAGCTCAGGCTCGGGAGCAGCCGAATCATGGCTGGACCGCAAGAATATCACTGCAGGGAGCGTAAAACCTGAACGCAACAGCACCGGAAAGAGCTTGAGTATTCCGGCAAAAACAAAAAACATTCCAGTTTCAAAAAGCACGGAGATGATGTGCAATTCAATATCGCCCGTTGCCACTGGGAAACGGTCCCAGCTATCCAGTTGCATGAACGGTGAAAAAACCACCATCAGCACAATCAGGATAAGAATAATTTTGGGCAGCTTATGCAGCACGATCTCCTCGCACTTACGCCTTTGAAACCTGGCTTTTTATACCTGTTGCGATTTTCAGGACTATAGCATGCCGGTTCTCTTGGCCAAAATCCTGGGCTTAAACGAGAGAAAAACTGTGATGAAGACGACCAGAAAATCTCTCTATATAAATGATTTTAAGCAACTTAAATCGACGGGTATCTGCTCTGCCAAAGCCACGAAAACTCTAAATCCTTTAGAGTTTCTAACAAAAAATGATTGCCATATATTTTTTCCGCCCTAGGCTGCCACCATACTGGTAGTGGCCGCGCTTCAGGTGTTTTTAAGCCATGAGCACAAAACATATCCGCCACTCAGAGCGGGGCAATGGCAAAAGCACCACCACTATCTTGTATGAACCAGCTTATAAGGTTGGCTCAAGCAGGGAAGGAGAGCGGGAGAACGAGTGGGGATATAGCACGTCCTCCCGCGCTTTAATACATGGGAAATGGAGCGCTCTCCAAGTCCAGCCCTAGTTGCAGCCGTGCGCCTTCACTCATTTTGGCTGGGTTCCATGGCGGCTCAAACACCACTTCCACATTTAATTCTTTAACAGTCGGCAGAGCCGAAAGCTGACGCTGGATATCGGCTTTGAGCACGTCCGCCATGCCGCATCCTGGGGCCGTCATCGTCATCTTGATATCGATTTTATTTCCGCCCTCAACCGGCGTGATCTGACATGCATAGATAAGCCCAAGATCAACCACGTTGACCGGTATTTCCGGATCGTAAACAGTCCGCAGCACGTCCCAGACCAGCTTCTCGCTGAATTCCTTTGGTTCTTCCGTTTCAGCCGCGGATGATGTCTTTCCCAGAGCATCTGCATCTTTCGCATCAATGCGGACCATGTAGCCCACGTCTGTCATGACGGTGTAGCTGCCGCCCAGCGCCTGCATCAGCCGCACTGTGGTTCCGGCTGTCAGCCGATGCGGTATGCCGCTAGGAATCTGCGTGGCATCTGTGTCACGCGTAAGTACGATTTGTTCGTTGGATGTCATTGCTATTCCGTGGAAATAGCTTCCTGATCGCCCCGCAGCGCGGCACGCAGGGCATGCCATGCCAGGGTGGCGCATTTCACTCGAAGCGGAAATTCCGATACTCCGGCAAAGACCGCCAGCTTGCCCAGATCCTGTCCTTCACCGCCTGCATGCCCGGTCACAAGATCATGAAACCTGGTAAAAACATTTTCCGCTTCTTCGGTGGTCTTGCCTTTGAGCGTCTGCGTCATCATGGAAGCTGAAGCCTTGGAGATAGCGCAACCGCTTCCCTGAAATCCAATGTCGCTGATCGCTCCATCTTTCACATCAAGATAGACGGTGAAGTGGTCGCCACAGAGCGGGTTATATCCTTCCGCTTTGTGGTTGGCCGCTTCCAGCACGCGAAAGTTCCGGGGCTTTTTGCTGTGCTCCAGGATCACTTCCTGATAAAGTTCGCGCAACTCAGACATCAGCCCATCACCTTCTTCACTTTGTGAATGCCGGCCACCAGCGCATCCACTTCTTCCATAGTGTTGTAAAGACCAAATGAAGCGCGGGCCGTGGCGGGAATATTAAAGCGCTGCATGACCGGCTGTGCGCAGTGGTGCCCAGTGCGCACGGCAATGCCCTCGCTATCCAGAATTGTGCCGACATCATGGGGATGGATTTCATCCATCACAAAAGAAAGCACACCGGCTTTCTCCCGCGCTGTGCCCACAATGCGAACGCCAGGAATGGATTCAACAGCCTCTGTCGCATAAGCCAGAAGCTCAGCCTCATGACGCTCAACCTCATTCAGCCCGAGCCCGGTTAAATAATCGATGGCCGCGCCAAAGCCAATCGTATCGGCTATGTTTGGCGTGCCGGCTTCAAATTTATACGGGAGGCGGTTATAAACTGTTTTCTCAAACGTCACGGAGGCGATCATGTCTCCACCGCCCTGCCACGGCGGCATGGCTTCCAGCAATTTGGCCTTGCCGTAAAGGACTCCAATGCCGGTTGGGCCATAAAGCTTGTGGCTGGACAAAGCGTAAAAATCACAATCCAGCGCTTGCACATCCACCTGCAACCGCGCGACGGCCTGCGCGCCATCCACCAGCACAGGAATATTGCGCGCATGCGCCAGGCGAATGATCTCCCGCACAGGATTGATGGTTCCCAGCGCATTGGAAAGGTGGGCCACAGCAACAATCTTTGTTTTTGGCGTGAGCAGCTTTTCAAATTCTTCCAGCAGCAGTTCGCCGCGATCATTGATTGGCGCTACACGCAACTTGGCGCCTTTTTCTTCGCACAACAACTGCCATGGCACAATATTGGAGTGGTGCTCTAAAGCAGTGATGAGCACTTCGTCGCCGTTGCCAACGTTCTTACGGCCATACGTCTGCGCCACCAGGTTGATGGCCTCCGTGGTGCCGCGAACAAAGATGATTTCTTTCGTGTCGGCGGCATTCAGAAACTTCCGTGCTGTCTCGCGGACCTTTTCATAATCTGCTGTCGCGCGCTCTGAAAGCGTATGCACGCCGCGATGGATATTCGAGTTATCATGGCGATAATACTGCTCAATGGCTTCCATGACCGCCAGTGGCTTTTGCGTGGTGGCGGCATTGTCGAGATAAACCAGCGAATGCCCATGTACCTGCTGGTGCAGAACGGGAAAGTCCTCCCGGACTCTATGCACATCAAACGTGCCGGCAGTATGGACATGAGGAGTTTTGGCGACGGTACTCATCCAACTTCCTCCAGATTTCTTTCTGCTCCTTGCAGGGAGCGCTCGCCGATGAACCTTGCCGCCCCCGGCAAGGAGTTCACCACAAGCTTTTCAATGTGGTCGCGCACCTGCGTGGAATGCATGCGGTCCAGGCATTCGTTGGCAAAAGCCAGCAGCAGCAGATGACGCGCGGAAGCCTCAGGCAGTCCACGCGAGCGCAGGTAGAACAATGCATTGTCGTCAAACTGGCCGATGGTTGCGCCATGTGTGCACTTTACGTCATCAGCGTAGATTTCAAGCTGCGGCTTGGTGTCAATCTGCGCATCGTCAGAGAGCAACAGGTTACGGTTGGTCTGCTTGGCATCGGTTTTTTGCGCGTCTTTATGAACGATAATACGTCCGTGAAACACGCCGTGAGAGTTGCCGTTGAGAATGCCGTTATAAAACTGCCGGCTGTCGCAGTGCGGACTGGCATGCTCCACAAGCATGTAGTTGTCCATGTGCTGATGGCCATTGGCCATGAATAAGCCGTTAATCAGGCACTCGCTTCCCTCGCCCGCCAGCACCGGATGCACATTGTTACGGATCAGCGATCCACCCAGCAGCAGAGAGTGCGTGGCTACATTGGCGCTCCGGCCCTGCTGGATGCGCAATGTGGAGAAGTTGTTTGCACCCTCGCCTTCGCGGACGATCATGTAATGTTGCACATGAGCATTTTCGCCAGCGATTAGTTCGGTGGCGGAATTGGAAAACGTGACGCCATTCCCAAGCGAAACGTAGTCTTCAACCACTGTAACCTGGCTATTCGGCTCGGCCACAATCAGGGTGCGCGGATGGTTCATTTGTGGAGTTGAGCCGGGCACCGTGACATACAAAACATAAATCGGATTTTCTACGACCACGCCGCTGGAAACATGGACGAAAATGCCGTCTTCAATAAAAGCGGTGTTCAGAGCGCAAAATGCATCGCGCTGAAGATTCAGATATTTTCCCAAATAACGTTCCACGCTCGCCGAATCGTTGGCGAGTTGTTTTGCCAGACTTGCCACTTTGACGCCCTTGGGGAGTGCTCCCAATGCCGATAGCTCTTCAGAGAAGAGTCCATTGACAAATACCAGCAGGTTGGCAAATCCAGATACACCCAATGGCTTGAGTTGCTCCTGGCTGATGCGATCAATGCCGGCCAGTTCAAAGGACGTATTGCTCACCGCGGACGTGTTGGTAAATCGCCAGTCTTCGTCCCGCGTGGTGGGGAAACCAGTTTCAGCAAAGCGCGCGAATGCCTCTTTACGCAACGCTTGCAGCCAGTGCGGTTGCGCAACGCTGCGGGCGCTGAATTGATCGAATATCTCCGAATATTTTTCCGGAGCCTGGGTTGCTGTAATCACCGTCTCGCTCCTGCCAGTTCGCCTTCTGTCCAGCTATAGCCTTTTTGCTCCAGTTCCAGCGCCAGTTCCGGACCTCCGGATTTCACAATGCGTCCGTTGACCAACACGTGAACAAAATCAGGCACAATGTAATCCAGCAGACGCTGATAATGCGTTACCAGAATCATGCTGCGGCTCTTGCTGCGCATGGCGTTCACGCCCTTGGCTACAATCTTCAGCGCGTCAATATCCAGGCCGGAGTCGGTTTCATCCAGCACCGCAAGCTTGGGCTCCAGGACGGCCATCTGCACAATCTCGTTACGCTTCTTCTCGCCGCCGGAAAAGCCTTCATTCACCGGACGGTTCAGGAAACGCTCATCCATTTCCAGCATGCGCATTTTTTCCTTCACCAGCGGAAGAAAATCCATCGCGTCCATTTCGTCTTCACTGCGATATTTGCGGATGGAATTCAGTGCCGCGCGGAGAAAGTATGCGTTGCTAATGCCGGGAATCTCCACCGGATACTGGAACGCCATAAAAAGCCCTTCACAGGCGGCGTCTTCCGGACTCATCTCCAGCAGATCTTTGCCGTCAAACGTGATGGAGCCATCCGTAACGTTATAGCTTTCACGCCGGGCCAGCACCTGGGCTAGCGTGCTTTTACCGGAGCCATTGGGCCCCATGATGGAATGAATCTCTCCGGGATTGACCGTAAGATTGATTCCCTTCAGAATCTCATTGCCATTCACCGTGGCATGCAAATTTTTAATTTCCAGCAAACTCATCGTTATCCAACGCTCCCCTCAAGGCTGATGCTGAGTAGTTTCTGCGCTTCCACGGCAAACTCCATGGGCAGCTCTTTGAAAACTGCTTTGCAGAAGCCGTTAATGATCATGCTGACGGCCTCTTCCTTGGAGATGCCGCGCTGTTGCAGGTAAAAAATCTGGTCTTCCCCAATCTTTGAAGTGGACGCTTCATGCTCCATGCGGGCGCTGGCGTTCTTGACTTCGATATACGGGAAGGTGTGCGCGCCGCACTTGTCGCCGATCAGCAGCGAATCGCACTGCGTGTAATTGCGCGCTCCCTGCGCGCCTTTCAGGATCTTCACCTGGCCGCGATAGGTATTCTGTCCGTGCCCGGCGGAAATGCCTTTGGAAACCACCGTGCTCTTACTGTTCTTGCCGATATGAATCATCTTGGTGCCGGTATCGGCCTGCTGATAGTTGTTGGTCAGCGCCACGGAGTAGAACTCACCCACTGAGTTGTCACCCTGCAGGATGCAGCTTGGATATTTCCAGGTGATGGCTGAGCCGGTCTCAACCTGCGTCCACGAAATTTTCGAGTTCACGCCGAGCGCTTTGCCGCGCTTGGTGACGAAATTATAGATGCCGCCCTTGCCTTCTTTATCGCC
>DASRCD010000720.1:0-8878 GCA_035653315.1 Candidatus Angelobacter sp. | reverse complement strand
GTTCCGCCTACGTCTTTGGTGAGATGTTGCTTCTCTTTGTAAGTTTTTTCCAGCGCGGCGTGAATCCTGTCCGCAGCTTCCACTTCATTCAAATGCCGCAGCATCAGCACGGCGGACTGCAACACCGCCGTGGGATTCGCGAGATCTTTGCCGGCGATATCCGGCGCGGAGCCATGCACTGCTTCAAATACCGCGCAATCTTTCCCGATGTTGGCTCCGGGAACCAGGCCTAATCCGCCTACAAACGCTGCGCACAGATCAGAAATGATGTCGCCGTACAGGTTTTCCATCACCATTACGTCATACTGATATGGATTCATTACCAGTTGCATGCAGGTATTGTCGATGATGTGCTCGCCGTAGGTAATCTCCGGATATTCCTTGGCCACATCGCGGCAGCAGCGCAAAAACAGGCCATCGCTCAGCTTCATAATATTAGCCTTGTGAATGGCATGAACGCGCTTGCGCTTCTCCCTTCGCGCAAACTCAAACGCATAACGCGCGATTCGGGTGGATGCTTTTTCCGTGATGATCTTCAGGGCTTCCACTACCCCTGGCACTACTTCATGCTCAATGCCGGAGTATTCGCCCTCAGTGTTTTCACGCACGATCACCAGATCAACGCTGGGGTAACGCGTGGGCAGAGAAGGCAGATTACGGATCGGCCGCATGTTTGAGTACAGGTCAAACTGCTTGCGCAAAGCCACGTTGATGCTGGCAAAGCCGCCGCCAATCGGAGTAGTTACCGGCCCCTTCAGCCCAACGCCGGTCCTTTTTAACGATTCAGTCAGCTCTTTGGGGATGTACTCGCCATATTTGGCATAAGCTTCAGAGCCTGCAGCAAATGATTCCCACTCAATCTTCACGCCTGAAGCGTTCACAATGCGCACTGCCGCGCTGGTAACTTCTGGCCCAATGCCGTCGCCCGGAATCAACGTAACTTTGTGTGTCATATCTCTCTAGGTTGAAGCTTTATTCGCGTTGGTCTTTGCTTTTGCCGGCTTGGCTTTGTCTTCTTTTGTATTCAGAAGCTGCTCCAGCTCGGAATGGAATTCGCCCACGTCCTTGAAGTCGCGATACACCGAAGCAAAACGTATATACGCCACCTTGTCGATCTGCTTCAGGTTGTTCATGATCTGCTCGCCCAGTTCGCTTGTGGTGCGTTCGCGTTCCGGCGAGTCAATGACGTATTGCTCCACCTCATTGACGATATGTTCCATCTTCCCCATGGATATCGGCCTTTTCTCGCAGGCCCTTAACAATCCCGCCAGCACCTTTTGCCGCTCAAACTTCTCCCTGCGGCCGTCTTTCTTCACCACCATGTAGGGAATCTCATCAATCCGTTCGTAGGTGGTGAAACGCTTCTCGCATTTCATGCACTCTCGACGACGGCGGATGGATTCGCCTTCCTTACTCTCACGCGAGTCCACAACCCGATCATTTTCGAACCCGCAAAACGGACATTTCATTGTGACTAACCAGAACTTTCCAAAGGGTTTATTAGCTATTGTAACAGGTGAAATGGTGGGCTGGACATGAGCCCGCAAGCGCCAATGTTATACGTTTCCGCACCTGGATGTGCTATTCCAAGCTGATCAGATCATGCTGCGGGATTGTGGTAAACCCTGGCAATCCGTAATTCGAGGCCCCGAATCTCGGCTTGCGGAACTCTCGCACCTATTTTATAGTCCGAATTCTCAGGCTTAAGGGGTTTCCGTGATGAATCGCATCTTTGCTCTGATCCTTTTGTTCCTATTAACACTTCTCATTGCTGCACAGACTCCTACTTCCATCAGCTCCAAACATCAGTTCATTGAATCCAAGCTCAAAGATGAGGAGTTAATGAAGATGGCCATGGGCAAAGAAATGTCCTTGCCCCAGATGCGTGTCTATGACAAACAAGGGCAGTTAGTTGTCGATTTTGGAAACGGCTTTGACGAAGATACATTCAAGGAGCAACTTGATAAGGTTTTGCAATCTCCTAAACCAATTGCCGGAAAACGTACCCTGAAATCAGAATTAAGCATCATGGTGGACAGTAAGAACAAGGCATTGAAAGACCTTCCAGCAGCCGATTTTACAATTGTTGAATACTGGGCTGACTGGTGTGAGCCCTGCCACATGCAGTTTGATTTATTAAAGCAGGCGTTGAAAGAACATGAAACATTGGCCATCAATGTATTACACGTGCAAGCCGACCCGACAAAATTGCCCGGTATGAAGGTAGAAAATCAGAAGTGATGATTCGCTGATGTGATCACTGTTCCGGCTTACCGGACCACCTGATCTTCCGATTCCTGCAAACTTTCTTCCTCAATTCTTGTGATGGATACATGCTCGGACCGTGCAATCGCCAAGCCTGCGGGAATCACTGACATAAACGTAACCAGCCACAGCATGATGCCGCAGCTTGTGGCCAGTTCAGGAGAAAAGTTGAAAACGCCGCGCAGCATGCCGATGGTCGCCAGCTGTGAGCCTCCGCCTACAACCGGCAACTGCAGCACACCGCCCACCACACTGGCCGCAGTCAAAAGAAAAACGCTGGACAGCGTCATCTGCGAAAGCCGGTGGATGGCATACGCGTGCGTTACCGCCATATAGGCAAAGCCGATCACCAGCCAGATCACAATCGAAAGCCCGCTGAGCTGAAAGAAAGACCTCAGATCTGGCACCGTGTTCAAGCCTTCACCAAAGGCATGCACGCGCTTCCCCACGCCCTGGCCAAATTTTGGGGAGATGACGCCAAACATCCGGGTAAAAATGGCCGCTGCTCTTGCCGGATTCATGCGCACTCTGAAGGCTATGAGCGCAGCCACTGCCACTCCCAGGAGCAGACAGATGGCAAAGAGTTCAAAGATCGTAAAAGAGGTGAACTCATGGCCCAGGAACATGCGCTTTGGCGCAGCGGCAAATCCCGGCAGCCGTCGCAGCGTACTTGCCGACCATAAAATGTTGACTGCCATGATTAATGCAAAAGCGCCCATATCAAAGATTCTTTCCACAGTCCAAACTGCCAACTGCGATGCCATGGTCAGGCTTTCTTTGCGCGCAATCAGATAAGGGCGTATAAACTCGCCCGGACGACCGAGCAAGGCCAGTCCGGCAAAGCCGATCACGGTTGGCGCTACAAGATCAGCGGTTTTAGCGTTACATACAGGGCGCAGCAGGATTTTCCAGCGCACCGCGCGCAGAATGTAATCCAGATAGACCAACGCAACCCCGGCGACAAGATAAAACTTGTTGGTGTTGTGCGTGGCCATCCAGAAGCGATGCCAGTCAAATTTTTTCCACGTCCTGATCTGGAGATACACCAGAGCACCCAGCACAACCAGCACCAGGATAGTGATAAAAAATCTTTTTTTGCTCATGATTTGGGCCGACTGAAGATCATACAGAAAAAGCGTTCTCAGCGTTTGCTGGCTTTTCTAGTGAACGTACACCCGAAGCAACCACCAGATAAGAAACAGGGCAACAATCGCCATAAGAAAGTGTTTGATCCACTGCCCCGGAGTTTTCGACCCACCTTTTGCCATGATCGGTTTCTCGCAGTCGTCCGCAGCCGCGCGGAGATAAATGATCAACAATCTACGCGAGTAGGATGCTAGGCGGGACTACCGGGTTTGGTAACGCTGGCCTGCTGCGATTTTGGTTTCTTAGCGGCCTTGGTATTGGCGGTTTTAGATGCCGTAGCGGGTTTCACCGTGGCTGCGGTTTTCGCCGTCGCGGCTGCCGCTTTTTTCTGCGCCAATTTTTTTGAATTGAAGTCGCGCACAATCTTAGATACATAAGCCCGCGTCTCACGATAGGGCGGCACGCCATGATACTGCTTTACCCGCAGCGCGCCCGCGTTATATGCGGCCAGCGCCTTGATGGCGTCATTGTGATACAAGTCAAGCAATGCGCTCAAATGCGCCGCGCCTGCTTCAATATTTGCCTTGGGATCAAACGGATCAGCTACGCCCAATTGCGCTGCCGTTCCCGGCATAAGCTGCATCAATCCCTGCGCACCTTTTTTTGAAACCGCATGGACTTTAAAATTGCTCTCAGCCCTGATTACGCTGCTCACAAAGTCCGGGTCAAGCCGATTCTTAAGGGCTGCTTCACGCACTACCTGGTCCAGATCAACGTTTTGTGGCGTTGCGGCCGCCACAGTAACTGGTTGCGTGCTTACCGGTGTTGTTGCTGGCGCTGTAGCCGCCTGGATTTGAGGCTGGGGAGACACATCCGGCTTGACTTCAAGTTGCGGAGCTATCGGAGTCTCTTCTGCTTCATAAGAAGCAATTTGATCGGTCGAAATATCCAGATAGCCGGTGCCGGTATAAAGGCGAGTTAAATTTCCGGTCTGCTCTTTATGCTCAAAATGGATGGAAAATCCATTGCGCAACACGGCAATCTCCCCGCCAAAGGCGGAAAGCTGGGCCAGCAAAAGCCCTGCCGCAATCGTGATTGGCCTTAAAAATCGCATTCAGCGCAAGAACCCTTATTTTCTCCCAATTAGCTGCTGAAAGCCAGCCCCAAAACGTCTTCCAGGGCCCGCGCCACGCCATTTTCGGCATTACTGGCGGTTACCTTCCAGCCGCTCTGCTTCATCTCTTCAGATGCATTTCCCATGACCACGGGAAGTCCGGCAAATTCAAGCATTTCCACGTCATTATAATTGTCCCCAATGGCCATGATCTGCTCCCGCCGTATGCCATTTTCCTCTGCCCAGCGCCGCAAGGCGTGACCTTTGGAACATTCCCGGTTCAGAATGTCCAGAATACAGAGGTCCCGATGGTCATATTGGGTCTTCATGACCGTAATTTCCGCCAGAAAATCGGCTTCAGCTAGCCGTTTTTGCGCTTCTTCCATCCTTACCACCCGGCCGCAATACATGGCCTGGATAGGGTCTTCCGTGAGCGCATTTTCGAGCGGCGACACATACTGTATGTAGGATTCGTTCATCTTCAGCCACCGGGAAATACTCTGGTTCAGCTCTTCAAACCGCTCCAGCACCAGCGCGTTATTACCCTTGCGATCAAACGTAAGTACCGCGTGCCCCCGAAACTTGTCCATATATTGAATGAGCCTGGCCGCGGTTCTTGCAGGCAGAGGATCGGTATAAAACGTCTCTCCGGTATCTGACCGCACCAGCGCCCCGTTTGAACTCACCAGCAGCAGCGGTACACCAATTTCCTGCGCAATTGGCATGGCGTAATCATGGCGGCGGCCGGTGGCCAGAATCACCTGAATGCCGGCTTCATGCGCGGCCCGCAACGCGGCAATATTTTGCGTGGACACCTGATAGTTCGGATCGGTCAGCGTGCCGTCAATGTCCACGGCCAGGGCGCGTATGGATACTTGATTCACCTCTTCATCATACTGTCTTACAAGTGAATGTTTGTACTTCCAGTTGATAAGCCAGAGCTTTTGTGCAATAAATCCGAAACGGCAGATGAATACCACAGAGCGCTTTTTTCTTTCCACACAGCAAATCGCTATACGCGTTCTCGGCAGGAAACTAGGGGGGCCGGTTAATGAATTCCTGATCTTCGGCTTCAAAGAAGCCGCTGCCTGCGTCTTTGCCGGATCATTTCTTTTTCTGCTTGCAATCTCCGGACACATCTCCATTCCCGGCCTTGCCCGTTACGACTTTTTATTTCTCAGCGCCATTGCCATCCAAATTGTTCTGGTCGCTGTTCGCCTGGAAAACTGGCGAGAAGTTGCTGTGCTTTCGCTTTTCCACCTGATCGGCATGGGACTGGAGCTTTACAAGACTTCGCCCTCCATCCGTTCCTGGAGCTATCCTGAGCGGTCGGTGTTTCACATTCGCACGGTGCCGCTTTATAGCGGATTCATGTACGCCTCGGTTGCCAGTTACATCATGCAGGCATGGCGTTTGATGCGCGTCCGCATTGTCAACTTTCCGCCATTCTGGATGGCCGTAGGGCTGAGCGCCGCAATTTATGCGAATTTTTTTACCAACCATTACCTTGCCGATCTCCGCTGGTTTCTTGCCGCCGCCGTGCTCGTGCTCTTCCGCAAAACCCGGATATATTTCATCGTGACCCAAAAAGAGCGTTGGATGCCGCTCTCGCTCTCTTTCCTGCTGATCGGTTTTTTTATCTGGATTGCGGAAAACATTGCCACCTATTTTGGTGCATGGCAATATCCGCACCAGAAGCAGCAATGGGCCATTGTTGGACCAACCAAAATCAGCTCATGGATGCTGCTGGTCATCATCAGCTTTATCATTGTTGCGGCATTGAAAGAAATTTTTCCCAAGCAGCAGGAAGAGGTTTTTCCTGCGCAAAAGCCAAAATTGATCAATGCCATTCCAGAGCAGGCCGACTAAGACTCATACAAATGCAGTTTCCCGAAGGTCGCCTATCCGGAGATTCTCTTTGTTGTCGTAAGTGCCTATTCTTCCCTCAGCTTGTGCGCTGTTGTCCCTCGGCTCAGGTGCTTAAATGTTGTTTTCTGCCCATCCCCATTCACTTTCTTTGTAACAAATGAAGGATACGGATCACTAATTACCATGCTTCGGCAATCGCCCTGGCGCAACAAAGCATCTGGAACAAGAACGCGGCATTTAATCCAAAGGAGCTTAAAGTTCGTATTGAATATTCGATGGACGATCTGAATCGCCTGTCCTCAGATGCCCGTGTAAGTATGCGCCGCTCCGGACCACCAGACCCGGAAGGGAAGTGCGTTGTGTACTGGATGCAGCGCTCCCAGCGTGCGCTGGATAATCCCGCGCTGGAAGTCGCAGTCCAGGCTGCCAATCTTTTAAGCCTGCCCTGTGTCGTTTTTCTTGCTCCGGTTCCGTTCTACCCCAATGCCAATCTCCGCCATTACGCATTTCTCAACCAGGGAATTCCGTCCATTGCCGAAGGCTTAAAAAAGCGCGGAATCGGTTTTGTTCTTCGCCGTTACCCTGACCATCACCTGCTGAAGTTTTGCGACCAGGTCAGGCCCGCTCTGGTGGTTGGCGATGAAAACCCCATGCGTGAACCTGAGCACTGGCGCATTGTTGCCGCCAAACAGCTCCGTGTGCCGCTCTGGACGGTTGACTCCGACGTGATTGTTCCGTCTCGCCTGCTGATGAAAGAGCAGTATGGCGCTTACACCGCGCGTCCAGTCATCAAGCGATTGCTGCCGGATTTTTTACAGCCGCCGGGAAATACAAAAACGAAAGTCGAGTGGAAAGCGCCACGCGGACTGCACTCCCTTCCTCTCGATACTGACATTACCGAAGGTTGGGAGCTTGACCGTTCAGTTGCTCCAGTCTCTGGCATTCGCGGCGGCACCGATGAAGCCTTAAAGCGCCTCAAGCATTTCCTGAAGAACGGCCTTGCAAAATACCCAATCGACCGCAACAAACCGGAATGCGATGGCACCAGCCGCCTCTCTGCTTATCTGCACTTTGGCCATCTGGGGCCGCACACGGTAGCGCTGGCGGTACAAAAATCAGACGCCCCCAAAATTGCCAAAGAAGCCTTTCTTGAGCAGCTCATTGTCCGGCGAGAGCTGGCCATCAATTTTGTCCGTTTCAATCCTGATTATGACAATTTTGAATCCGGCACAGAGTGGGCGCATAAGAGCCTGGCTGAGCACGCTGGCGATCCGCGAAAGATCTACAGCGAACGCCAACTGGAAGACGCCCAGACCCACGATCCGCTGTGGAATGCCTCCCAGCGCCAGGTGGTAATGACCGGCTTTATGCACAACTATATGCGCATGTACTGGGCCAAGAAGATTCTGGAATGGAGCAAGACCCCGGCCCGCGCTTACCAGCTTGCGGTTACGTTGAATGACAAATATGAACTTGATGGCCGCGATCCCAATGGCTATGCCGGAATCGCCTGGGCCATTGTCGGAAAGCATGACCGCCCCTGGTTTGACCGGCCCATCTTCGGCAAAATTCGCTATATGTCATTCGACAGCACATCCAAAAAATTCAACAGCAAAAGATACATCCAGCAGATGGAAATGCTCGGCGTTAAAGGGCTATTTGACTAAATCCGCGTTCATCCGGCGGTAAGCTTTGCCTTTCTGATTAGTGTTATCAGTGCAGATTCTGGTTCCGATCACGCGCGATGTCGGCGATGATCCAATGTCGGCGATACCAGTTCACCCTCTCCCCTGTCTTTCCCGATTTGTTTTCTCCGCGTCTCCGTGCCTCCGTGGTGAAATTTTCTTCCCAATGGCGGCGACACGCGCGATCACCCGATCTACTGATGCGCCTCTTCCCATCCTTCTTCAAAATCCACCCGGCTCACATTGCTCAACGCCAATTGCAGGTAATATCCCAGAACGCCGGCCTGCTTCTGGTCCAGTTTGCCGTCCACCACGGCCTGCGCTCCTTTGGCAATTGCCGCCTGTATCGCATTGGCATCGCCCAAGCCCGGCAGCTTGATCCTCTCCGGACGCGCCTCTTCCAGCATCAGGTGCATGTGGCAATATTTCTTACCCCGCACCCGAGGCGCTCTGCACAGCAGGCCATTGGCTTTTTCGAACCGGCATCGCGGAGCACTGTGCGCCTTCTCCATGTTCGTCTTCATCCGGTCAAAAATCTTCTGGTTAATCTCGTCGTACTCCAGCGCTTTCTCCTGCAATTGCGGATCATTTGCCAGGCAATACCTGTATTCCTCAAAGCATTCGCCCAGCTTTTTCAGCAATTGCCCCGCGCGGGTCTTCTCCCACTCCTGCTTTTTCCGTTCCTTGTGTTCCCGCAGGCGCCGTGCATCGCGCATCTGTAAAACCGCTGCCTGCTCATTGAATGTGGTTGACTTGTCCCACAGTTCGTTCTCTTCCGCCGTCATCCCTATGGCGTTCTCTCCCTCTCGGAACCCAAAGTTGTCTCTTACCCAATAATCCATAAACGCTCCTTGCCTGG
>DASRCD010000719.1:0-2876 GCA_035653315.1 Candidatus Angelobacter sp. | reverse complement strand
TTTTGAAAGTGATCTCCGAATGACGCATCAGTACTGGGGGCACTCCCCGTTTGATACTTACGGTGTAAGTATCGAGGATTGCGCGAGTCGGCAACCAAACTCCTGATGCGTCCTGGATGGTGTCGGACACTTCCATGAGATTGTACTCTGTCCAATCTGTTTCCGGTGGGTTACGGTAACAAGTAGCATTCCTGACAATCGCGAAATTTTTCTTTGGATCAAGGTAAACAAATAGCGTGAATTCTTGTCCATCGGCTTTATTGATCTTTGTTTGTAAGATGACGACTGTTCGCCCCTTCCATACTTTCGTTCCGACAATTCGTGTATCCAGGCTCTTGAGCAATCGGGCTGCAGGAGTATGTTCAATATGAGTCAGGAAACTTCGCGGGGTAATTCCCCAATAAAAAAGGTTTCCTCTGTCCTTGCTGACTTCCCCGCGGCTTTGGCTAGCGCTTTCATCTACCCATTTGACCACTTCACCGTTGAAAACCGCTCGCTTTTGAATCGTGATAGGCCGTTCTCCTTCTTTAGTCAGCTCACTTTGACAGTAAATGCGCCCCACACCATCAGACTTAAAGTTAGCCTTGGCAGTTTCGCGGATGTAACGATTTGTATCGTAGGGAGGGATGCCGCTCCGATTGGAGATCTCAATATCCACTGTATAAGATTGTACTGCATTCTGGAGATCATCAAGTGCTCGATAAACATCTTCAATGCGCGGGGGAAGTGTTGCTTCCTGCTGACTAGTGGAGATCATCAAGGGTGAGAGCATGATGAAAATAGTAGGAAACATATTTCATTTAGTTGTTAACGTAAAGTTTATGCTCATCGTACCTGAGCCAAGGTGGCCATTTATACTTAACGCGGGTCACTCTGACACCAATTTGCAGGGCAAGCGAGGCTACTTTCCTGGCTTGTGCTAAAATTGGTGTCGATTCTCCGTTTGAGTATACATCAGATCCACACGTCTAACGCCTGGTCTACACCGCTCATAATAAGACGACCGACTCCTCCAGTTCAGTTCATGCGCCTACTCGCCCTCCTGACATGCAGTCTGAGTACAGGTATGGATATACGATCCGCAGTAACTACCAGTGGCCGCACAAACGTAAGTCGTCGGTGAAGTTTTGCAACCACCATAAACAGTGATCGCCCCCTCATAATACTGATTACACGGTATAGGATTACCGTTCTTATCGGTGGCTGTTTTCTGTTCACAGTTGTACGCTCCATCCTTGCCAGGAGGATTGTTGCAAATCTCACCAGGAGGTGAGGAGGTGATTTGGCCACACACTCTTTGGCCGTTGCGTGTCACGATTTGACATGTTGTGACTGTATAAGCACAACCAGTAGTCGAACATGTATCCGCCCCGCACTCCGTATACGCGCAACCTCCACCTAAGAGGCCTTCCATTGCCTCTGTCCTCAGCAGTGTACCGAAGCCAGAACCTGCGCGTAGGTGTGTCCAGAGTCCAAGCCCACTGAACGCCAACAAAACACTCAAACACACCACAAATTTTGTTGTTTGTTTTCGAGTCATGTCAGCCTCCTTTCAGCAACAAAATCTTGACGCCGGAAACGGATTATTACAGCTCACCGGCATTATTCAGCAGGCGAGATCATGCTTGTCCTCGCCGCTCTTTCCGAGCGAAGAGAGCGCTTACTACCGAAACTCTACGGCAGCAGGGTTTGCTTGGCGACTTCAGGCTAACAGGGCGCACAAGCGCACAGGCAAGATCATTCAGAATGGAACTAATCAATCTCGCGACGAGCATGGGAGCGACTCTCGCTAATTCCTCTTTGATGTAGTCGCATCCCTCTTCTACTTTTCCGTAATTGGCAAAGATAGCAAGTTTGCTGAATCTGTCAAGCCCTTTTTCCATATTTTTCAAAAATTTTTACAAGACATTGGTATCAAATAGCTTACGTCGGATAATTTCTTGGCTTTTCGTCGTCTACCCGTTGCCTTCACGGCTCAGACCGCGAGTCGAACAACGCCAGCTCCATCGCGCGGCAGGCTTTGTTTCCGGTTTAGGGAGAGGTCGAAAGGTGCCGGATGATCTCAGCGCTGTCCGGCTCACCACCGCCGCAAATGGGAACGATAGCGGCCCATTTGTTGGGGTATCGCGCCGCCAGGCTCCACACGCCAAAGCCACCCGCCGATGTGCCCGTCAGATAAATGCGTTGCCGATCCACCGCATACTCCCGAACGACCTCCTCCAGGATGGCCATGACGCGTTGGCCATCCTCCGTATCGGCCTCCCAGGAACCCGACTCCGATTGCGGGAAGAGAACGAGCATGTCGAACGTCTTCTCCCGCTCTCGGATAAACGGCCCCGGCCCATCGGTCGTTGGTTTGTTGCCATCCACGCCCCGCGCGCCGTAGCCGTGCAGATACATCAGCAACGGATAGGCCCGATCTCCCTTGTATTCCGCAGGAACAAAGAGCGTGTACTTCCACTCGATCTCATCCGTGTCTTCATAAATGCGTTGAATGAAGCCGGTACGTGTGCAAGGCAAAATGAAGTATCCCAGAAAAGCAGCGACCAGTACGAGGAGGCCACCAATGAAAAGGAGTTTCTTCATAGGCGTTCTGAAAAGCTGTGCAACCGCTCATTTACGGCAAGTGCTGTTGGAGTAACCACTCATAGATTTAGGGGCGGCTACGACAGTGCAACTGATTGTGACCTCAAGTGGTGCAGACCATCCTTCGCCCTCGATAATCAAAGTTGTGCGAGTATGACCAAGATCAGCAGGAGAACGAAGGGTGACAGACAAATGTGTTCTCTTGCTTCCTTTTCGATCAACTTGCCAGTCAGATACCGACCATCTAGAATCTTTTACCCCAACTCTCTGGATTGTCGCTGTACCATTAG
>DASRCD010000718.1:0-4785 GCA_035653315.1 Candidatus Angelobacter sp. | reverse complement strand
CGGAGCATTACCAGGTCGATTGGAGGCAGGAGAGGCCAGGCAACTGAGAGGTTCATCCGGCGAACATCCACCATTTTCACGATATTTGCGTCAATTTGCCATTCCACGCCCTCTTTTTTGAAATACTTCACAAGGAATGTGGCAGGCAGGCCGCGGTTTACTTCAAGCTGCGTATAGCGGCCTTTACGGCATTTATCCATGACTTCAGTGGCGATATCAGTTGCAATAATGCTGACCTTCCAGTTCAGTAATTCCGGAAAGTACTCACGCAACAGCATGGCAATACTGTAAGGCTCCTGCCCACTGGAGCAGGCCGCGCACCAGATAGTAATCCTACGTTCATTTTTCCTGGCCTGCATGAGCGCGGGAATCACTACATGACGAAGCGCTTCAAACGGTTTTACATCGCGAAAGAAGCTGGTTTCATTTGTGGTCATGGCTTCCACTACTTTCCACTGCAACTGAGCGGAATTACCAGAACGCACCCGGGAAATTAGTTCTGAAACCGATTTAAATCCTTCCTTCTGGGCAATGCCGGAAAGCCGCGCCTCCATGAGATACTCCCGCTGTGCATCCAGCGCAATCGCGGTGCTGGTCTTTACCAGTTCACAGAGGTAGGAAAATTCATTTGCTTTGCTGGACATAGGCACCTCGTATGGATACAGCGGTTGGATTTGCAGGTATAGCTTTGCCCCTGAACTTCATGACACGTTGCATTAATTCCGGCGCGACTTCTTGAATGGGTTTGATTGCATCAGCGATGCCGGCCTGTGCAACCGCTCCCGGCATGCCCCATACCACGCTTGTATTCTGGTCCTGGACAATAATCTGGCCGCCTTTTTTTCTGATGGTTTCGCAGCTTTCCAATCCATCCTTGCCCATGCCGGTCAAAATAACTCCAAGTGTTCCGGCGCCGGCAATCTGGACTGCCGACTCGAACAGCACATCGACAGCAGGACGGCAGAAGTTTCTGGGCGGTGTTTTTTCATCCGTATGGAGGTAAAGGCGGCTTTGACTGAGCACAATGGAAAGATGTTTTCCGCCAGGCGCAAGCCAGATTGTTCCCGGAAGCAACAGTTCGCCTCCGGCTGCTTCCTTGACTGGAATAGCCGATTTCGACGTTAACCTTTCAGCCAATAATTTTGTGAAGATAGGTGGCATATGTTGCACTATGGCCATGGGAACAGGCAGGTTCCTAGGAATCCCGGAGAGGAATTTGCAAAGCGCCTCCGGTCCTCCAGTGGATACTCCTACAACAATCAGTTCAACCCTTTGCTCAGGTAAGGTTCGTTTTGGGGCTGCCAGAGCTTGCCCAAAAGCAGGTGTTTTTGCAGGCAGGTCACGTGAGCAAAGCGCGTGTATCTTCGGCAGCAGATCGCGGCGAAGGTCCTCAATAGCGGCCGCCAGTCCCAGAGTGTTTCTTTCCTTGGGAACATAATCGTCAGCTCCTAGCGCCAATGCATCCAGGGTAGCGGCTCCGCCCCGTTGCGTGAGCGTGCTAAACATGATCACTGGCAAGCGCCGATTTGTTTTGCGCAACGCAGCCAGTGTTTCCAGGCCATCCATCTCGGGCATCTCTATGTCCAGCACCACAAGATCGGGTTTTAATTGGGCAATACGCTCCAGGGCCATGCGCCCGTTCGATGCGGTGCCGGCAACTTCAAGCTGCGGGTCAGACGAAATCACGTTGGTCAGCACGCGGCGCACAACGGAAGAGTCGTCAACCAGCAAAATTCGAAAATGATTAGCTTTATTTTGCATCACAACTTTCAGGAATTCCTGTCCTGCGATTCACGCTGGAACAGGCGTTTACATGCTGTTGTTCATCAATGTGATTTTTTCTTCCAGCACTTCGTAGGTAAAGGGCTTCATTACAAATTCATTGGCCCCGGCATCAAGTGCAAGCTGGATGTGCTCGGCATCATTTTCAGTGGTGACCATCATCAGCTTTGTAAGGTCATATTCCTTGCGCGCCCGCACGGCGCGAACAAACTCCAGGCCATTCATGACTGGCATGTTCCAGTCCACCAGCGCCACGTCAAAATTGGGAGTTTTCTCACAATGCTTCAAGGCCTCTAGCCCATTACGGGCTTCCACCACCTCGTATTTCAATTCACGCATGTATTGCCGCAAGATGGAACGCATTGCGGTTGAATCATCAATCACCAGAGCACGCATGGAACAAAGCTCCTTTCGCGCGGCATATTCTTTGGAACTGATTGCAGGAGATAATCAAATCTGGCGGGGTAGTTCCTGCCACGTTCCTGACATGTGCGTCACAAAACATATCGACTGCTGTACTGATTTGTTTAGCTTTCAGCATTTTGCTGCGGATGATTGCAGCTCGAAGGGTGAAATTATTTTGAAAGCGTGGTTAAAGTTATGCCATTGGTTGCCGATATAAGTGAGAGCTGCTTTTTCAATTCGGATGGTAACAGGGAATCGGCGTTCCCATTCTCAGGATCATTCCTAATTGGCCAGAAAAATTTCCACATGCCAGAAAGCGTCCGCATCCTGATCTCGTCAGATTGCTTATAGTTACTATAGATTTTTTTGATTTCCCTCACATTGCGGTAATCGATATTGTTCAATCAGAATTCCGCATCTTCCGTCTATGGAGCTGGTTATTTCTATGGTGAAGTCACTGGTTCGCTGGCTGATTATGTTTGTCCTGTTTTCAACGGTCGGTCTGGCTGAGCAGGCTTACTCACAGACTTTTACAGATGCGCAAAATGACCGCATCGCAAAGCTGGAACAACAAATCGCTGACTCCAAAGGCTCTGCCGACAATGCATGGATGCTCATGAGTTCCGCGCTTGTCCTGCTAATGACTGGTCCAGGTTTGGCGCTTTTTTATGGTGGCCTGGTGCGCAAAAAGAATGTTCTTGCCACCATGATGCAGAGCTTTGCCATGATGGCCGTGGTAACAGTGGTTTGGGCGATCTTTGGTTATAGTCTTTCGTTCGGCGCAGGGAACAGTCTTATTGGCGGGCTGCACAATCTATTTCTGCATGGGGTTGGCACGCAACCCGATGCGGATTATGCAGGCGCTATTCCCGCACAGACCTTCATGGTCTATCAGCTCATGTTTGCCATTATTACCCCGGCGCTGATCACTGGCGCTTTTGCTGAACGCATGAAGTTCAGCGCCATGACAGTTTTTCTGGTTCTGTGGTCTGCTGCTGTCTATAGTCCCATGGCTCACATGGTTTGGGGCAAAGGCGGACTGCTGAATGCTGCTCTGGGCGGTCGTTTCCCGACTCTTGATTTCGCCGGCGGCACGGTTGTCCACATTACTTCCGGCGTATCGGCGCTGGTGTGCGCTTTGTATCTTGGGCATCGTCTTGGCTATCAGCGGCAGCCCATGCCGCCGCATAGCATGGTGCTGAGTTTTATTGGCGCCTGTCTTCTGTGGGTAGGGTGGTTTGGTTTTAACGCGGGCAGCGCCTTAAGTGCCGGCAGTCTGGCGACCAGCGCATTTGTTGCTACTCATTTTGCCGCAGCTGCTGCAGTCATCGGCTGGGTGGCCGCCGAATGGATTCGCAACGGTAAGCCCAGCGCTCTAGGGGCAATTTCAGGTTCGGTAGCTGGATTGGTGGCCATCACGCCCGCCGCGGGTTTTGTGAGTCCAATGTCGGCCTTAGCCATTGGTGTGATTGCCGGAATTTTCTGCTTCTTAATGGTCACTCATGTGAAGGCGTACTTTGGCTATGACGATTCTCTGGACGCTTTTGGCATTCATGGCGCGGGCGGGACCATTGGAGCCTTGCTCACTGGTGTTTTTGCCAGCAGCGCCATCAATCCCATTTTTAAAGACGCTTCCGGACGCGTGCTGCCTTCAGGAGCATTGGAAGGGAACACCCATCAGTTCGTAAATCAAGTGGTTGGTATTGGTATTGCTGCCGCGCTGGCTATGATTGGCACGCTGGCAATTCTTAAAGTGGTCGATGTGGTGATTGGGCTGCGCGTTCCTGAAGAGCATGAGGTTCAGGGACTGGATTTATCGCAGCATGGCGAGGAAGGTTACGATTGGGGCCACCCAGCGCCAGTCCATGTAGCCGCTTTCAGCGCCCAGGCAAATTCTGGTCCTGAACTCCACCGCGAAATCGGCCTAGGCGAAACACGCGCAGCCATGGGCGACGACTAACGTTTATCAAGTATTTATTTGTGCCCCCTGTTATCAATCAAAGTTAACAACGTCCGCTCCAACAAAAAATCGGTAATGCCCAAAAGCACTACCGATTTCTTTTCTTTCATTGATGAATTCTAGGCCCTTGCAGGATCTGCCTTTTCGATATTCACTCCCAAGTCAGCAAATGCTTTCTGTGCTTTCTTAGGATCAAACTTGCCGTCTCTTGCTAACTTTGAAAGTGCTGCTGTTGCAATAGATTCAGCATTAATTTCAAAGTGACGCCTCAAGTGTTCGCGGTTGTCGCTTCGGCCAAACCCATCTGTTCCAAGCGTAACAAGCCGCGTTCCAAGCCAGGGAGCAAGTTGGTCGGGAATGGCCTTCATGTAGTCGGATGCGGCGATAATTGGCCCATCCGCTTTTTCCAGCGCACTCACCACAAACGGCGTTTTGGCTTTTTCTGCCGGATGCAGGCGGTTCCAACGCTCCGTCGCGAGTGCCTCGCGACGCAATTCGTTATAGCTGGTCACGCTCCACACATCGGCCTGTATGCCATATTTCTTCGCCAGAATTCCCTGGGCTTTTACTGCTTCATTCAGGATGGGGCCACTGCCAAACAACTGCACCGTGGCTTTCTTTCCTTCGGCAGCTTTGTA
>DASRCD010000717.1:0-3502 GCA_035653315.1 Candidatus Angelobacter sp. | reverse complement strand
ATCATGAATTTCAGGTCAACGCTGTTGCGGGGAATTTCATCGCGAACCACGTTGAACTCAAGCGGCTTGTCATTGCTTTCACGCAGAATGGAAATATGGACGTTGGTCCCTTTGGGACCTTTGAGCAAATCAGCAACATCGCTCACGCTCAAATTGTCAGTAGCTTTGCTGTCTACGGCCAGGATCACATCACCCGGACGCAGGCCCGCTTTGTAAGCCGGTGTTCCGGTGAATGGTGCCACCACAATGATCTTGTTGTTGCGCGGCGCAATCTGCATGCCTACGCCGTAGTATTTGCCGCTCTGCTCTTCGCGCAGCAGGGAATAAGACTTGGGATCAAAGAAATTTGAGTGCGGATCCAGCACGTGCAGCATGCCGGGAATGGCGCCGTTATAAATCGCCTTATCGGGATTTACCGGCTCGGCATAATTCTGCTCGACAATATTGTAAATTTCAGCAAACTGGCGCAAGCTGTCGCGGACATCCGTATCCGAAGCGCCTGTGGCGTAGGAAGAGCTGCCGCGCTGGCTAAAGCCTGCTCCCAGAAAACCACATATAACTATGACAAGAAGGACGAAAAAAAGTGAACGACGTGTGCCACGAGACATGAAAAATCCTCGGCCGCTGAGCTTGTGCTCCGATAGCGGATTAACGTCAGTATAACACTCTTACCCGTCAGAGATTTACAGGCATTTCGTCCCGGATGAAACCCTTAGGGAGAGCAGCTACTCTCGTTGTTCCCGCACCAAGTGCACCTACGTAACTCATAAGATGCTTGTTCCAGCGCCAAGGCTTCGGAAACTTTGGTCATTGGAATTCTTAATGAAAAATACAGCCGGTTTTAAGAAAAGCTGGAGTATCATAGACCCATAAAGTTATGGACTTGGGTTTCTCTGGCGAGATTTTCTTCATTATGCTTCTGGCGCTCATCATGTTTGGGCCCAGGAAGTTACCGGAACTTGCACGTACCTGGGGCAAATTCATGGCTGAGTTTAAAAAAGCCAGCAATGAATTCCAGGGACAGATCCATGAGGAGATCCGCAAGCTTGATCTGCAAGACGCTGATCCCCGCAAGCATATTGAACCTGAAATAGCCAAAATTGCTACTGATGAAGACCTCTCTATTCAGGGCGCGTTAAACCGTTTGACTGAGCGCATGAAGAACACAGTCCCGCAGGATTACGATGCCTAACCTGGTAGCAGACCCCGAACTGGAACAGCAGGAACGATTAGCGCGGCAGATGGGCTCCATGAGCATCCTGCAGCATCTGGATGAGCTGCGGAAGCGGATTATCCATTCCATTGCCGCTGTTGGCATCTGTTTCCTGGCGCTCTGGTACAAGGCAGACACGCTTCTTGATCTGATGTCCTGGCCTATTAAAGATGCCCTGGCCAAAAACCATCTGCCAACCATGTTGAATTACACCAGTCCCACGGACCCATTCAACATCAAGCTCAAGTTAGGTCTGATTGCCGGTATCTTTGTTGCCTGCCCCTATCTGCTTTACCAGGTTTGGATGTTTATCTCTCCCGGCCTCTATCGGCATGAGAAGCGCTTTATCTTCCCCTTCCTGATTATGTCGGTTGGCTTGTTTGTGGGCGGCGGATATTTTGGCTACCGCTTTGTGTTCCCGGTAGCGTTGGAATTTCTGATCCAGCAGGGCGCCGGGATGAACGCCATGATCACGGTGGACAAATACACTTCACTGTTCCTCACGGTGATTCTTGGCTTGGCCATCATTTTTGAGTTGCCTGTGGTCCTGGGTTTTGCCGGGATGATGGGCGTTGTTACCCCGAAATTCCTGTTTAAGCACATCCGCGGCGCGGTCCTGATTTTCTTTGTGATTGCCGCAATTCTTACCCCAACCACTGACATCATGAACATGAGCATCTATGCCGCTCCCATGATCGTTCTTTACATTGCGAGCATCGGCATTGTCTGGTTGGTCCATCCTAAGCAGCGGCGCAAACGCGCGGAAAAACGCAAAGACCAAGGCTTAGATTAAACTAATAACACTTCTGTCAGGCCGGGCCCTTCAGGGCTCGGCTTGGCATGTGGCATTAGCCGAATCTATGTGCAAGGAGCGCTGGCGTGACTCTTTTTCTCCGTTACGGTGCTGTATTGGTTCTGGTTTTAACTTTGGGCGGAATGGGGTGTTCCAGCGATAAGGCTGCCTCCGCCAAAGAGCCTGCTCCTGAACAATCATCCACCCCGGCTTCCAGTGCTGTACGCGTCTCCGCTCAGCCGGCTGGGCCCGCCATGCACGTGGACGCCGCACGCGCCATGCAATACACCAAAGAAATTGTTGCATTTGGTCCACGCTGGGACGGCAGCAAGGCAATCGATAAAGTCCGGGCCTATATCAAAGGCAAGTTGAATGGCGCGCAGGTTGAAGAAGATGCATTTGTCGCGGAGACTTCCATCGGGAAAGTTCCCATGCGCAACATCATCGCCAAATTCCCCGGCTCCAGGGATGGCGTAATTGTCATTGGCTCGCACTATGAAACCAACTATTGGCTGCGCGACACCAAATTTGTTGGCGCAAATGACGGAGCCACCACCAGCGCTCTTCTGCTGGCCATTGCGGACCAGCTTCGCGGAAAAAAGCTGGAAGGTTATAGCATTTGGCTGGCTTTTCTCGATGGTGAAGAATCAATGACGCGTGAGTGGAATTCCAATGACGCGCTGTGGGGCAGCCGTCATTTGGCAAAAAAGTGGCAGGATGACGGAACAAGTAAAAAGGTAAAGGCTTTCCTGCTTGCGGATATGATCGGCGATGCCGACCTGGATATCGGCCGCGATGAGAACTCCACCCCATGGCTGGAGGACTTGGTTCTTAAAGCAGCTTCCTCGCTCGGCTATCAATCTCATTTTTTTCAGACTGTTACCACCGTCGAGGATGACCATCTTCCTTTTGCTCGCGCCGGTATGCCGGTGGCGGACATCATCGATCTTGATTATGGCTACAACAACAGCTATCACCACACCACGCAGGACACGGTGGATAAGTTGAGCGTGGAGAGCCTGAAAATCAGCGGGGATGTAATTCTGGAAACAATTCGGCTGGTGAATGGCATGGGCGATAATCAACCTTCATCGCAGCCGAAAAAACTTACGTAGCCGCTTCCTTCGTGTAAGGTTAAGCGGCTTTTTGCGGAATTACCTCGGTCGTATCCGGCTTCTGGACATAGACCTCGCCATTCTTAATATCAATGGAATAAATGTTGATTTTCTCCTGCGCCGGTCCAGACACTACCCGCCCGGTGCGAACATCAAACTGTGAACCGTGCCACGGACATTGGACCGTGCAGCCGACCAGCGCGCCATCTGAAAGCGGACCACCTTTATGGGTGCAATGATCGCCAAAGGCGAATAAGCCTTCCGCACAGCGCCCTACTACTACCCGCTCTTCTCCCACACAGGCCAGCAGCATCTGACCGTCGCCTAACTCGCTCTGGTTGCAAACTGGTCTGCTCCAATCGGTAATGGAACGCGTTTTCA
>DASRCD010000716.1:0-2804 GCA_035653315.1 Candidatus Angelobacter sp. | reverse complement strand
TCATTTATGGATGAAGCGGCAATCGAGTCCGCCAGGCTCTCGCCATTAAAGCCTCATCTTGACTCCATCAGCGCTATCGCCAATAAGCAGCAACTGGCGCACGCTCTGGGAGAAACGCTCCGCGCGGATGTGGACGCGCTGAACAACACGAACTTCCATACCTCCAACTTATTTGGACTCTGGACAGCGCCGGGCTTTAACGATTCCGAGCATTACGCGGCTTACCTGTTGCAGGGCGGCATTGAGCTTCCCGACCGGGAATACTACCTGTCAGACAGCGCGCAAATGAAGGATGTCCGCGCCAAATATCAACCGCATGTTTCAGCCATGCTGAAGCTGGCAGGCTTTACGGATACGGATGCTCGCGCGGCCCGCATTGTTGAGTTGGAGCACTCAATCGCGGAAAAGCACATCACTCTTGCGGAAAATGACGATATCCATAAAGCCAACAACACCTGGAAGCCTGAAGATTTCACTGCTAAAGCTCCCGGCCTGGACTGGGCTGAATATTTCCGGGGCGCGGGCCTGGAGAAGCAACAGCAATTCATAGTCTGGCAGCCTACCGCGTTCGCCGGAGAATCCGCCCTGGTAGCTTCCGTTCCCCTGGATACATGGAAAGACTGGCTGGCCTATCACCTGATTGAAGAGTATGCCGCGTTTCTTCCCAAAGCTTTGGCCGATGAGCACTTTGAGTTTTTTGGCAAAACGCTGTTCGGCACATCACAGCAGCGTCCACGCTGGCAAAGAGGCGTGGGGCTGGTGGATGAGGCCCTTGGGGATGCGGTAGGCAAGATCTATGCGCAACGCTACTTCCCGCCGCAGGCCAAAGCGCAGGCAGAAGCGCTGGTAGCCAACATTACAGCGGCATTCCATAAGCGCATTGACGCACTTTCATGGATGGCCCCCGCAACAAAAGCTGAGGCCCACGCCAAACTCTCGGCCCTGTATGTTGGAGTTGGCTATCCGGAGCACTGGCATGACTATTCCGGGTATGAAATCAAAGCCAATGATCTTTTCGGGAATCTGTGGCGCGGCAGCCTGTTTGAGTACAATCGCCAGGTCAAGCGGCTGGGCGGAGCGGTGGACCGCAAGGAATGGTCCATGTCTCCGCAGACCGTGAATGCCGTAAACCTGCCGCTGCAAAACGCGCTGAACTTCCCCGCCGCCATTTTGCAGCCGCCATTCTTTGATCCTAAAGCGCCTGCAGCGGTGAATTACGGCGCAATCGGTTCTGTGATTGGCCATGAAATCAGCCATACTTTTGATAGTGAAGGCGCTGCCTTTGACGCCAAAGGCGCCCTGCGCAATTGGTGGACAGAGTCTGATCTTGAGCACTTCAACACCGCTACCGCCAAACTGGCAGCGCAGTATGACACCTACAAGCCCTTCCCCGATCTTTCCGTCAACGGCAAGCAAACTCTGGCAGAAGATATTGCCGATCTTGGCGGTATTGCAGCCGCATACGATGGATATCGGACAGCCCTTAACGGTAAACCAGCGGCCGTAGAGTTTGGCTTCTCTGGCGACCAGCAGTTTTTCATCGCTTTTGGCCAGAACTGGGGCGCCAAAGTGCGAGATGCCGCCTTACGCAACCAGATCATGACGGATGGTCATGCCCCCGGACAATACCGGGCGGCAACGGTCCGCAATATTGATGCATGGTATCCCGCATTTAAAGTAAAACCTGGCGAAAAACTCTATCTTGCGCCGCAGGATAGAGTACGCATCTGGTAATGCTTGGCGCGGCTCTTTATACTCTAAGGGGCTGTGCCACTCCCCCGCTTGATTCCCGCCATTCTCGCCAACTTCCATTCAGATTGTGCCTGAATCCGGCATTATACCTTGAAGTTTATTTTATTGACTCGTCAGTCATTTTCCTGTACGCTTAAGTCACTCATGCCAGAATTAGCAGCTCCCATTAAGACCAAGAAGCAGGTGGTCTCAGAATTTCGTCAGGCGGAAATCATTACAGCTGCACGAAAAGTTTTTGCCGAAAAAGGTTATATCGCGACCACTGTGGATGAAATTGCCGCCGCTGCCGCCGTGGCCAAAGGCACTGTTTACGTTTATTTCGAATCGAAAGAGCAGATTTATAACGCTGTTCTGGAGAATGATCTGGATGCATTGCGTGCGCTCACGCTGGAAAAGATCGCAGTGGCAGAGACTGCCAAGGAGAAAATTTCAGCGTATATCAATGCGCGGTTTCAGTACTGTGAAGAGCGGCGTGATTTCTTCCGGATCATGTACATAGAGCCTTCCGGCTCTCCGGTGCTGAGCAAAGCAAAGGCCCGCGAGTGGCTGCGTGAACCGGTAAGGCAGCTTACGGCGGCCATAGAGACTGCTCTTGCGAAAAAGGAAATTCGTCCATGGCCGGCAGAGATACTGGCATGGACCGTGGCAGATCTGACAACCGGCGCCCTACAGAGGAGATTTTCCGGGACGCCAACCACCACAGCCAGAGAAGACGCTGATTTCCTGATTCAATTCATTGGCGTAGCTTTATGCCCAACGCAAGTTGAAGAAGAAAGGACCTACTGAGATGCAATTGCCTGTTTCAAGTTTTAAAGCTCAGCTTGCGAGTTTCAGGATTGCGGCATTCGCCATGATCGTGAGCGTGCTTGCATCGGCGGCCTTGACCGGCTGCGATGGCGCAAAAGCATCTGGACCGCCTCCCAAGCCGCCTGAGGTGGATGTGGTGCAGGTTGTGCAAAAAGATGTTCCCATTACTAGTGAATGGACGGCAACGCTGGATGGGTTTGTCAATGCGCAGATTCAGCCCAGGGTTTCTGGCTATCTGGTGAAGC
>DASRCD010000715.1:0-5449 GCA_035653315.1 Candidatus Angelobacter sp. | reverse complement strand
TGGAAGCCGTGGCGCGGCAGGCGGCCATTGCCATTGAAAACTCGCGCCTGTTTGAATCTGAACAGCGCGCCCGCGCTCGCGCTGAAAAGTCAGAAGCCACGGTAAAAAATACCTGGGCCAGCATTACGGATGCGTTTATTTTTCTGGATCGCGAGTGGTGTTATCAATATGGCAATGACAAGGCAATAGAACTATTGGGCATGCAACGCGATCAACTCCTTAGCAAAAAAATATGGGAGCTGTTTCCGGGCGCCGCAGGTACCACGCTTGAGCACGAGCTGCGGCTGGCCATGGACAAACTGCAAACCCGCCATTTTGAGAATCATTACGAGTCGTGGAATAAATGGTTTGAGTTCCATGCCTATCCCTCAACGGAGGGTGTGAGTCTTTATTTCCGTGACATCACCCAAGGAAAGCGCGCCGGCCAGGCCATCAACAAAGCGGAAGAGCGCCTGAAGCTGATTGCCACCTCCACTGACATAGGCACGTGGTATTGCGACCTTCCTTTTGACAAGCTGCAGTGGAGCGCCAAGACAAAGGAACATTTCTGGCTGCCGGAAGATGCCGAAGTCACAATCAATACTTTTTACGAGCGCATTCATCCCGAGGACCGCGAACGCACACGACAGGCGATTGATGAATCCATCGTAAAGCGCTCCACGTATGACATTGATTACCGCACGGTTTCCGATAGCGGAGAAGTCAAATGGATCCGGGCCATTGGCCGCGGCTTTTATGATGAAAACGGAAATCCCGTCAGCTTTGATGGCGTGACCGTGGACCAGACCGCGCGCAAGGCTGCAGACGAAGTCCTGCGCCGCACAGAGCGTCTGGCCACTGCGGGACGCTTGGCTGCAACCGTGGCGCATGAAGTGAATAACCCGCTGGAATCTGTCACCAACCTGATATACATCTGCCAGAATGAAGCCGGCTTAAGCGAGCATGTACGGAAATATTTAAAGCTGGCTGATGAAGAGTTGCGCCGCGTGGCCCATATTGTCCGCCAGACGCTTGGTTTTTATCGCGATGAAAGCGCTCCTCAACCCACAGACCTTGCTACGCTGGCGCGGGACCTGATTATGCTCTACCAACGGCGCTTCAAAACCCGTCAGGTAGAGTTGATAACAGTGCTTGAGCCGGGAGTAGTCATAACCGTGGTGGCCAGTGAAATCCGCCAGGTGATTGCCAATTTGTTATCGAATGCGCTGGATGCAAGCTCCCCCGGCGAAAGAGTGTCGATTACTATCAGGCAATCCGGCCAGAGCGCCCAGATAGAAATCAAAGATACGGGACACGGCATTCCTGCTGAAAATTTGAAAAAGATATTTGAGCCATTTTTCACCACTAAACACGAGGTTGGCACGGGGTTGGGATTGTGGGTTTCAAAAAGCATTATTGAAAAGCACAAAGGCACAATTCAGGTAGAAAGCTCAACCGAAACCTCTACGCACGGCACAACTTTTATGGTGGACCTGCCGCAAGCGCCGGAAGCAGCTCTCTCTGCTCAACAGGCAATTTCAAATTCAACAGACTAATCCAAAAGTTTTTTAGCCGCGATCACGCGCGGAATCCCCTGCAAATCAGGAGTCACTTGCACGTTTGACCACTCTGCCAGCAGCGAGCGGACTTTCTCTTCTTCAGAGTAACCAATCTCTGTGACAAACCAACCGCCCGGATACAGCGACTCTTTTGCCTGAGGTATGAGCCTGCGGTAAATATCCATTCCTTCATGGCCGGAAAAGACTGCGATTTTAGGCTCAAATTCACGGACTTGCCGCTGAACCTTATCGGCATCGGCTTCACCTACATAAGGCGGGTTGGAGATCACGAAATCAAATTTTTCTTCTTTCTCGTAAACGCTGAGCAAATCTGATTTTCGAAACAATATCTTGTTCCCAAGCCCCAGCCGCGCGGTGTTGACGCGCGCCATCTCCAGGGCCTCTTCCGAGATGTCACAGGCATGGATTTCCGCTTGCGGCAGTTCGCTGGCCAAGGCCAGAGCGATGCACCCGGAGCCGGTGCCAACATCCACCATTCTCAAACGGCTACCCTGGCATCGATATTCCTTGACCAGCTCCAGCACTGTTTCCACCACATGCTCGGTTTCAGGCCGTGGAATCAACACTGCGGGAGAAACCAGCAGGTCCAGCCCCCAGAACTCCTGATGCCCGGTGATGTACTGCGTGGGACAGCCGCGCGCCCGCTCACGTATGACTTCTTCATAGCGTGCATGCTTGTCACTGGTAAGCTCGCGCTCAGGATGCGCGTAAAGATAAGCGCGTTCACGGCCCAGCACAAACATCAGCAGCAGTTCGGCGTTCAGACGCGGCGAAGGTACGTCATTATCGACAAAAAGCTGGTATGCGGCATCGACAGCATGCTTGATCTGCATAAGCAGAAGGATTTTACTCGTTTTTAAGAAGCCAGGCTGTCTGCGGCTTGTGATATCCGGCCGTGGCGATAAGCTGATCTTCAAACCCGGGAACGATCCTGAGCTTCACTTCAGCGCCTTCTTTGCCAGGCTCCATTCTGAGCCACGCAAAGGGAGAATCCCGATTGGCGCGTGCTCCAGCTTTTTCAATCAACTCGAGCAATTCTTTTCTCTCTTCATGGCTGATGTACTGCCAGACCACTGAATGAAACAAAACAGTAGCCTTTCCATGCGCAGGCTCTGCCAACCGCAAGGCCAGCCACTCCGCGGCCCTAGCGCCCTTAATACGGACTGGATTGCGGTGCATGACCGCAATCGCCTGGTCCAGAATGTGCATGCGTTCAAGCTGGTCCGCCCAGATAAAAGAGCGCAGCGTAAGCCGCCCTTCTTCTGAAACTGCGTCAATAGGATCAGGATCGCATCCCGCGCGCTCGATGATGCCTGCTTCGCAGAGCGGCGGATGTAGATCTCCCGTAAACACTTCCCGCAGCACAATTGGGGAAGAAGGATCGCCCCAGGCTCCTCTCGGCCACATGTAACGATAATAGTTCCAATTCAAATTCAACCCAGCACTCGCGCCTATCTCAAGCAGCCGGAGCGGCAGGCCTGTCCGGTGTGCAATCAGCAGGAATCCGCCCAACAGTGGTCCGCAGCGTCCAACTTCATTTGTCTGAACAGGATTTGTCACTAGATTGCGTAGCGACTCCATCCAGTCACGCAGCACTTGGCGAAACGCGCTCCAGGCAGCTTCAGTCTGTGCCCTTCCGCCGCACGATGGATAGAACTGCGCCAATTCCGGCAGCTTTCCTTTAAGCGCAAGCCGGTGCACCGCGCCCATCATCCGAAGCGCCAGCGCTGAGCCTCTGGGATCATTTGCGTGAGGCTCAAGTAGTTCGCGAACAGGGCCGCATTGCTCGTAGTCCTCTGCGGCGCGACCAAGCAGATATGCGTATAAAGGCGAGCCAAGTCGCTCGCACCAGTCCGCCTGTAGCCGGCACAGATCGGGAACAGTGGTATTAGCCATACATGCTCACAATAGGGCAACACGGTATCGCAGAAAACTACTCACCGAAAAGCGGCTTTGCTGCTTCCAAAGAGGGGATGACTACTTCCCCTACTGCATTTCTACTGGCCCGATGAGCAGGAGGGGCAGTTGGATTACTCGCATACTTTTTTCCATTGAACGGAATTTCAGCCTCATACGGCTGCCGTATACCCCCACCACCAACCTGAACTCCGAGATCATGCCAGCCATTTGAAACAGCCTGCAGCATTCTGACCGGAGGGCGCGTAATGGTTATGCGACTGACAATTTTCCAGGACGTTTGTTTTTTGCCCAGGATGAAGAGCGTGCATCCACCGCTTCCACACCACTCATTACCCACCAGATAGGCAAGCGCCTCTGGCACTCCGTCGCCATTTAGATCGCGAAATACAGCAATGTAGCGCGTCTCTTGATTTTCGACTTGCGTCTGGAGGAATTTCCTGACGGACTGTTCTTCTGTTGAAGCATTCGTCCGCTTACTCTCCTGACTAGGACAAAGGACCGCGATGCTAAAGATTAATAAAGCGATTTTGAAGTTCCGCATTGATTACCTGAACTGATCTTAAACGGAGCCACTCAGATCCTACGCCACCACTTCCGCCTGCTGTTTGAGTTTCTCTGCCTGATAGTGCGTTACCAGCGCATCGACAATGGGCTGGAGCTTGCCGTCCATCACATCTGAAAGCTGATGCAGAGTTAAACCGATGCGATGGTCGGTAACGCGGTTTTGCGGAAAGTTATAAGTGCGGATCTTTTCGCTCCGATCACCGCTTCCCACCTGGGCTTTACGTTCTTTGGCCAACGCCTGCTGCTGCCTTTCCATTTCCTGTTCGTAAAGACGTGCCCGCAGAACGCGCATGCCTTTTTCACGGTTCTTGATCTGTGACTTTTCGTCCTGGCAGCTCACAACGGTGTTGGTGGGTAGGTGCGTGATGCGAACGGCGGAATATGTGGTGTTTACGGACTGACCGCCAGGACCAGAAGAGCAGAACGTATCAATGCGCAGGTCTTTAGCTTCAATCTTG
The DNA here is from genome assembly GCA_035653315.1 of Candidatus Angelobacter sp. Taxonomy (GTDB): domain Bacteria; phylum Acidobacteriota; class Terriglobia; order Terriglobales; family Acidobacteriaceae; genus Angelobacter. The sequence goes on along the minus strand of DASRCD010000715.1, from coordinate 948 downwards.
ATGTCCACGTCTTCGGCTTCCGGCAGCACAGCAACCGTTACGGCGGAGGTATGCACGCGGCCCTGTTGCTCTGTGGCCGGCACACGCTGCACGCGATGCACGCCGCTTTCATACTTCATGCGCGAGTACACGCCCTTACCTTCAATAATGGCGATGACTTCTTTCAGGCCGCCGACGCCGGATTCAGAAGTTGAAAGCACTTCCACCTTCCAGCGCTGCGTTTCAGCATAGCGGTTATACATGCGGAACATTTCCGCGGCAAAAAGCGTGGCTTCATCGCCGCCGGTGCCTGCGCGTATTTCCACCACCACGTTCTTTTCATCATTGGGATCTTTTGGAACCAGCAGAATCTTCAGGTCGTTCTCAACCTGCGACAAACGTTCCTGCAGCCGGACCAATTCTTCTTCAGCATAAGCACGCAGGTCGGCGTCGGATTCATCGGCCACCATTACCTTGCTTTCTTCAATGCCACGCTGCAGGTCTTTGAACTCGCGGTATTTCTCCACGATTTCTGAGAGGTCGCTATGCGCCTTGGCGGTCTTCTGGTATTTTGACGAATCGTTGATTACTTCCGGCGAAGACAGCGCCTTGGTGAGTTCTTCATATTTGCTTTCAATTTGATTTAAGCGTTCAAACATTGCGAATTCCTATCTCTGGTTGCAACTTCTATGTCGCAACCATGCTCACAAAATTTTTTAGGTAAGAAGACTGCGAGCGGGGCCGGAGCCGGCCAAAGAAATGGGATCCTAATGATGAAAAGAGAAGGGCCGGAAGCTCGCCGCGCAAAGGGAGAGCTCCAGCAAAATTTCAAATTGTGGCGCGTAGTGGCTCATAAAAAATTTTTAACTCAGGCAATCACCAATTCGCCGCCGTTTTTCTTTTCCATTTCCATGGCAAGATCTAGAGCTTTAATGGCGCATTCAACCTGGTCATCCGTGGGCGGCTGCG
>DASRCD010000714.1:0-10286 GCA_035653315.1 Candidatus Angelobacter sp. | reverse complement strand
CTGACGGGCCAGCAACGCGCTTACTGAATGTGGAATAGCGTAATGCACGTGCAGGATGTCCAGGTTGTAAAGCTCAGCCACCTCCGCCATGCGCGTGGCCAGCGCCAGATCATAGGGCGGATATTCGAATAGTGGATACTGGGAGACCGTGACTTCATGAAAAAAGATTCTGGGTTGCTGGGTGTTTAAACGGATCGGCTGCTGATAGGCGATGAAATGCACCTCATGCCCGCGCGCCGCTAGTTCAATTCCCAGCTCCGTCCCAACGACTCCGCTGCCACCATACGTGGGATAACAGGTGATTCCTATCTTCATTTGTTGTCGCTTTGCTCCGAAACCGCTAAACCTTATGTTCTTGTAAAAAACTAATTGCGCTTGTAGCTGCGCGATTTGTCACGCAAGCCGGACAAACCGCTTTATTTCATAATCCAGAGTTTTGTTGTCGCTTCGCTCCAGAACCGCTAGACCTTATGTTCTTGTAAAAAACTACTTGCGCTTGTAGCTGCGCGATTTTTCGCGCAAGCCGGACAATCGCTTTATTCCCAATCCGGCACTATTTTTAACCCTGATCAGGAATCTGCACACTACCGCACCGAACTTGGATTCAATTTACACTGCCTGCGATTCATCGATTGTTAAAGTTCGGCATAGGAAATCAGCTCTATGTTTTGACGTTTCAGAGCTTGCCTTGTCTCCTGCGAGGTAAGCGCCGCCAATTCAATTTCCCGCGATTGTGTCAGACGAGTTCCCGCGGCTTTAAGGTCTGCATCTGAGTAGCCGGGATGGCAAACAAGTTCCCATGTGCCGGCAGGCAGGGTGCTTAGGATTTGCAGCAGACGTTTCTGATCCAGCTTACCGGTCACGGCAATGCCAACTGTCCCATCAGTACTTACCATGCCTGCTTCACGCAGAGCCTTGCGGAATTCAGAGGCGAACATCTGGAAAGCCATCACTCCTGCGGATCGCAGCCATAAGCCCGGCGCTCCCAGCATTGCAGCGTGAGGCCACGCTCGCAAAGGTTCAAATGGATTCCGAACGGCGCGGATTCCGCAGCTTCGTGCTGCTTGCAGAACCGGTCGCAACACATGGGGAAACATATGCGTGTGCTTGTGGCTATCCACGTGGGAAAGGGTAATGCCTGCGGATTGAATTTTGCGGATCTGGGCTTCAGCTTCACGCTGGATTTCGCCCGGTGCAATTTGTTTTCGCACTGCGGCAATAGCAAATTCTTTTAAGCTGCTGCGGAATTGCGAGGAACCATTCAGTAATGAAGAGAGGCCCTGAGAAACAGGTGTGCCATCAATTAAAACAACATGGCATCCGGTTTTCAGGTTTGGCAGCGTTTTGGCTAGATTGGCAGCTTCAGGAAAAGCCTGCGCGTTTGCCATGAGCGTGGCGGAAGTTACCACGCCATTGCGGTTTCCTTCAGCAATGGCACGGTTCACGCCTGAAGTCAGCCCAAAATCATCTGCATTCACAATGAGGCGTCGCACCAGAAAGAGTCTAACAGAGCATTTATTTTCGTAACGTTTGGGGACTCTTCTGCACTACCTTCATAGGTAATCGCGCATAGTAATTCAAATACACCTATGCAGTGTGTTGCTGAGCAGGATTTTCGTTAAGTCAGAGACATTCCTTTACAAAATTTTAGGCCCGCATCAGATTGACGAAAGCCCGGCATTGGCGCACGCTTAATGTAAACGGATTGCCTGAAAGGATTTTCTATGAGCAAGCCACTCCCGCATAGTACTAGAGTTCCGGTCCCTGGTTTTCGTGCGGTCCGCTCCGCCGATCCAGACCAGGTTGTTGAAACAACGCTTGTGCTTCGCCGCGCCGGCAAAATTTCTGATGAAGACGTGATGAAGCTGGCCGCAGAGCCGGTTGGCGAGCGCAAATATCTCACAACCGAGCAACTGGCGGATGCGCACGGCGCATTGCCTGCCGATGTGGATAAAGTAGTTGAATTTGCCCATGAACACGGCCTTGCCGTGGTGGGACAAAACACGGCCGCAAGGACCATAAAACTTTCCGGCACAGTCACCGCCATGCAGAAAGCTTTTGGTGTGGACCTGAAGGTTTACGAGAATGAAGCCGGCACACGGTCATATCGCGGCCGGACTGGCCAGATCCATTTACCGGAAGAGATTGCCGGTATTGTGCAGAGCGTTCATGGCCTGGACAATCGCGACCAGGCAAAGCCGCACTTTCGTGTCTCGGAGCAGCAAGTCCAGCCAAGGCTCGGAGCCATAGTGCACGCGTCTAAAAAACTAAACTCTTTTACACCCAAACAGGTCGCCACCGCATACGGCTTCCCCCAGAATGTGACTGGGAAAAACCAGACCATCGCCTTGATTGAGCTGGGCGGCGGCTACAAAGCAACGGATCTGAAGAAATATTTCCAGCAGCTTGGCGTAAATCCAAAAGTTTCCGCCGTCTCTGTGGACGGAGCCACCAACCATCCCACCGGCAATGCAGATGGGCCGGATGGCGAGGTTGTCCTGGATATAGAAGTCTCCGGAGGGGTGGCTTCCAACGCAAACATTGTTGTCTATTTCGCCCAGAATACTGACAAGGGTTTTCTGGATGCGATCACGGCGGCAATTCACGACCAGAAAAACAAACCGTCTGTGGTCTCCATCAGTTGGGGCGGCCCGGAGGCGAACTGGACGCAACAGTCCATGGATTCATTTAATGAAGCGTTCAAAGATGCCGCCATGCTGGGCGTGACTGTCTTGGTGGCCTCGGGAGATGATGGTTCAACTGACGGCCTAACCGACGGAGCACAGCATGTGGACTTTCCGGCATCCAGTCCTTACGCGCTGGCCTGCGGGGGTACACAGCTTATTTCGGATGGCCATACCATCAGCAGCGAAATCACATGGGGCGGAACTCCCAATGATGGCGCAAGCGGCGGCGGCGTGAGCCAGCACTTCCCGGTGCCTTCTTACCAGACTGGAATCCTGCCCAAAGGGTTTAACGGACGCGGCGTGCCGGATGTTGCCGGCGATGCTGATCCGCAGACCGGTTATCAGGTGCTGGTGGATGGAGTAAGCACTGTGATTGGAGGCACCAGCGCGGTGGCCCCACTGTATGCAGGATTAGTGGCGTTGATGAATGAATCGATCGGAAACCGCTGCGGGTTCCTGAATCCGGTGCTTTACAGCAATCCCACCGTTTGCAATGACATTGTGAAAGGCACCAATGGCGCTTACCACGCCACAGCCGGCTGGGATGCAACCACGGGGCTGGGCTCAATCAAGGGTTCTGACCTGCTTGCAAAGTTCACAACAAAAAAAGGTAAGGCCGCGTAATTAGAATATTCGTCCAGACCTGAATGGTTCGGGTCTGGACGGTTTCTTCTGGTTCATCAAGCGGCCATCCTACCCCTTAATTTCTGCAATTCACCCCAATGTTTAAATTGCTTTAAAAGAAGAAATACGCCCATGCGGAAGTGTGTTTTGGGCGCGGCAGAATGTTTACAATGATCGAATCATTTTCGATAAGGAGAGATAGATATGGCTGCGAAACCGCAAACATTTCCTGGAGAAGGCACGTCCATTAATCAATCGCTTTTACCTGAGTTCGATCATGAAATGGCAAATACGCGCAAATCATTGGAGCGTGTGCCGGATGACAAACTTGGATACAAGCCGCACGCAAAATCCATGAGCCTGGGCGCGCTGGCATCGCACCTGGCCACGATCAATCATTGGGCGGAAGCTATTTTTTCCAAAGAATTATTCGACGTGAGCACGGCCCCAAAGAATGAAGAGTTTCAATCACGCGCTCAAATGCTGGCAGCATTTGACCAGAACACGGCAGCCGCCCGCAAGGCGCTGGCTTCCGCATCTGATGCCGAGATGATGAAAAACTGGTCGCTCATGGCGGGCGGTAATACTATTTTCACCATGCCACGCGTGGCCGTGGTGCGCAGCTTCCTGCTGAACCACATTATTCATCACCGCGCCCAGTTGGGTGTTTATCTGCGATTGAATGACATTCCCGTGCCTTCGATTTATGGGCCGTCCGCAGATGAAGGGAACATGTAAGAAAAATAGCTGGAAAATACTACAGGCCTCGGGTTCACCGAGGCCTGCTTAAGAGCCCTCTCTGACCGGGTGCTTTCCCCCGAAACCACCAGTCAGATCGTTAATGCACAGTCATCATCGCAGTACTCTGAAAAAGCAACAAGAGTACAGTGGTAACCAGCAGGAAATCCTAATTCAGAGTAGCTGGTTTACTAGATCCTGGCCGCCAAATATGCGGAGCAAATCCACTTACAGTCAGGAATAAACCTTAGATCAGCCTGAGATGCGCGTTTTTCGCGCAAATGCGGTACACTCTTCGCACGCCTATGACTGCCATTCTTTAATTCGGTTTCTTCCAGTAGTAATCCTCAACTCAGGCTAGACGTGTCTTTCTGCGCTTTTGCGGCGTACGGCTTTGCCTGCCCCACCGAATTGGAGTGCACTCATGCAATTGCAACGTGCAGGATGGAATGAATTCTGGAGTAAATGTTTTGAAGATTTTTTCAATCGTGGATTGATGCCCGCGCGTGTTTTGGCGCAGCATCGGCACGCTTATTCAATCTGGACAGAGACCGGAGAAGCCAACGCTGAAATAGCCGGTTCACTGCTGTATCGAGCCAGCCCGGCGGAGTTGCCGGCGGCTGGTGACTGGGTTGCGATCAGGCAATATTCAGCCGGTGACCTTGCCATCATTCATGATGTGGTTCCGCGCAAGACAAAATTCTCGCGCAAAGCCAGCGGCGCGGCTGCGGAAGAGCAGGTAATTGCCGCCAACATCGATCTGCTTTTTGTGGTCTGCGGACTGGACCATGACTACAATTTGCGGCGGCTTGAACGTTATCTGGTGGCAGCCGGCCAAAGTGGGGCAGCGGCGGTAATCGTATTAAACAAGGCCGATCTTTGCCGTGATGTGGATGAGCGCATTGCGGAAGTTGCTGCCATTGCGCCGACTGTACCCACAATTGCGGTCTCGGCAACTTCTGTTGATGTGGTTGCGGCGCTCATGCCCTTGATTGCTCCTGGAGAGACAGTGGCACTCGTAGGCTCATCAGGAGCAGGAAAATCTACTATCGTCAATCAACTGCTTGGCGCGGCTGTGCAGTCCACGCAACCAACGCGAGAATCTGACAGCCGGGGCCGCCATACTACAACTCACCGTGAGTTATTTTTTCTGCCCAATGGTGGGATGATTCTGGATAGCCCAGGAATTCGAGAACTTCAATTATGGTCACAGGAAATTGGCCAGGGAAGCGGCTCTTTCTCTCAGGGCAAAGCTGTGGATGAGGCTTTTCCGGAAATCCAGGCGTTGGCTGAGCAATGCGCATTTCGCGATTGCTCGCATAACGCTGAACCAAGCTGTGCCGTGCAAGCTGCCCTGGTTTCCAGCGAAATCGACGATGCGCGATGGCGCAGCTATCTTAAGTTGAAAAGGGAACTGCGACATGCGGCCGTGCAGGTGGACCAGAACCTTCGCCGCGCGGAAAAGGAGCGCTGGAAGAAGTTGTGCAGTGATATGAAGCGGAACCAGAAACGAAAATAGTTGAGCGCTGTTGAGAAGCAATGGTCGGGAATTTACGTCAAGATACGCCAACGGGGTTCCCCATGCATCGCGGCAAGTCCTGTGAGCTTCTTATCCATTGCGCAGGGACAGCACGAAAAATAAGCAACTCTCTAGTCGGGCGAACACGGAACAAGGGTTGCTTATGATGTGTGTCCTCTCCCAGGGGCCGGACGACGTTGCATCCCTGTCCGGCCCCGTCCTCTTCTTCTTCTGATCTTCTGAGCAAATTGGCCACGCAACTTGCAACTCATTGCACAAAGGTGATGCGTCATGGGATCTGTTTCATATTGTCCTGTTTTATGTGCAGTGTGGGTTACGAAGGTAACTTGATGCACCATGCCGGGAAACTGCTCGCCTCGCGGCAACCGCGCTGAAGTGCAATTCCTGTTTTTGCAGGTTTTAATCGGGTTTTATGCCTGTTTCTCTGGAACCGGAGTAAAGTACATTGGCCTGCCGGATATGCACTTTCGCGTGGATAAATAAGGTCTATGACTGAATGAGTGTACTTGCGTACTAATTGACATTCATTCAGTTATTGCTATATTCGCGCGTGAGGCTTCACACAATGAACAATATTTATGACGCGATAAAAGAGAAAGAAAACCAGATCGCCATCTTCCAGGCGCAGATTTCAGGCCTTCAGGCGGAAATCGAAGCTCTGCGGGTTGCAGCGCGAATTCTGGAAGGTAGCGGTGGCGCAGCGGTTTCATCGGAAGCTGCGCGTCCGGTGGCTGTGCAGACAACGGCCAACGGAAGCAGTGACAAGACAAAGCGGGTCTGGCCGTAAAGACAGGCTGTTCGTCTGCCGCACGCGTTTCCCCCTGGCCTGAATCAGGCAGGTCCCCCACCGACGCACGCGGCAAGAAGCGCCCAACGTCTGACTTTTCGCCGATCTCAGGTTGCACTTTTAAAACTATTCTGCGTCAGTATCTGCCGCAGGGGATATTCACATTGTTTCGCGTGTGCTCCGGGAATTTTCACACGCTTCTGGCACGGCCAATATTTTTTCCGGCAAGTCCGGGTTCTGCAATACCAAAATTTGATTTTCAGGACGGCGAACTATGGCAACACAAGCTTCCGATACAGCGAACAGCACAGCCAGCAAGAGAGCGCGTGGCGCATCTGCCGACGAATTGGCTGTGATAGCCCAGCGCGCCCAGGCTTTTACCAATGCATCTGGAGTGGCCATTGCATTGAGTGAAGGCACTGCCGGTGAAATTGTATGCCGCGCGCGCAGCGGCGCAAGCGCGCCGGATGTGGGCGCTGCCCTGCGCATTGAGGGCACCTTTACAGGATTATGCATTCAGACCGGCAAAGAACTGCGTTGCGATGATTGCGAAACCGATACACGCGTGGACATGACGGCGATCCGCGCTCTGGGAATACGCTCCATGGTGGTGACGCCGGTGCGTGAAGATAATCGCGTAGTTGGTGTTGTGGCTGTATTTGCTCCAACGCCGCATGCCTTTACCATTACGCACGTTGCCGTGCTAAAAACCATGGCAGACCAGATTTCAGTGTTGCTCCAGAAACGCGCTATGGATGGCACACAGCCGGTAGAAGCAGCTCCCGCAGCCCCGCCTGCCATTGTTGCCAAGCCGGTTCCACAAGCAGCGGCGCCTGCGCCCGCACCCGTGGTAATCAAGCCTTCTCCGACCCTGGTGCGCAGCACACCGCCTGCTACTGCCAAGGTAGAACCTATTCGAAGCACTCCGGTGGAAGTTGTTCCGCTGGCCGTCCCGACAACGAAAAGGGAAGAAAGCCACATTGATCCACCGCGAGCGAACTTTGGCACGTTTGATTCTGTTGCCAATGAACATCAAAAATCTGGTGGACGCTCCATGGCAATTGGCGTGGTAGCAGTGTTGGTGCTGGCGGCTGGAGGAACATTTACATTCCTGAAATGGCAAAAGCCGAGTTCAGCGCATGCGCCACAGCAGGTTGCAAGCGCCCCTGCGGTACAGCCAGGCAATTCAAACTCTTCACAAACGCAATCTGCTGCGCCGGCCAATACTCAGGCTGCACAGCCCACAGCAACCATAGCGGCAAATAGCTCAGTGCCAACCATCAAAGCCGCTGATGTGGATAGCAAAAAAGCAAAGAGCAATGCGGAGAAGACCTCCAACGCCAGTAATGCTGAAAAAGCGCCTGCGGACAAAGTGGAAAAACAAGTTGCTGTAGCCACATTTGTTCCTTCCGGTCCTTCAAAGATCAGCGGAGCAAGAAATTCTGATCAGTCAGCGCCTGAAATCGCACCATCATTCACGGCTGGCGGCTCAGCAGCGCCTCTTTCAACATTGACTCGCCCGGTGGCCACCTCAACTCCATCCGCGGCAACAATTGAGCAATCACAGCTTGAACCTTTGCAGTTGATCAAGACAGTACCTCCGGCTTATCCGGCAGTTGCTAAGGCGCGCCGGATGGGTGGTCCGGTAGTAGTGGAAGTGAAAGTTGGCAAGGATGGCAGGGTATCGAATCCAAAGTTCATCAGCGGCCAGCCAATCTTCAAAGACGCAGCCTTTGAAGCGGTGATGCAATATAAATTTAAACCGGCAAAGCTGAATGGCCAGCCAATTGAGCAAGTTACACAGATCCGCCTGAACTTTACGCAACAGTAGATCTAGCAAACAACAAAAGGGCGCATTCAGTGTATGGATGCGCCCTTTTTTATCTCTTGATGAATTGTTGTTGTCTAAAGATAAGTCTTCACTGACTCGACTACAAATTTCGCATTTATCTTCCGTAGATCAGCGCCAAGCAGAAAGACTAGCGAGGAAGGCTCCATCACAATCCCGTGGTCCAGAACACGGTCCAAGACCTCAGTGACACTAATTTTTTCGAGATTGTTCTGCATGCTCATCCTTTAGCGCCACACAATGGCAGCTGAAAACCACATATCCAAGTTAGCTCGAATTTGAGGTTCTAGAAAATTAGATGCGCATATATCGCAACGCGAAATGAAAAACGCCACTTTTACAAAATTTATCAGTTCTCAATTAAGGAGAAAGATTGCAAAGCGAGACAACCAATGAAGCTTATGCTTTCACAGTCTGTTGCAGGGCTGCGCGGCGAGTACGCCCAATGATCCAAGCAAACAAGCGATACATCAGCAACGCTGCAAGGACCGCGCCATAAGTAAGTGGACGCCGCAAGTCTGCTTTGACCAGCCAGATAAAGTGAATTATGCCCGCAGCAGCGCTGAAGTAGATCAAGCGATGCAGCTTTTGCCAGCGCTTGCCTCCAAGGCGGCGAATCCATCCAGTGGTGGAGGTGAGGGCCAGAGGAAGCATTAATATCCATCCCGTCATTCCGGCCGTGATGAAGCGGCGCTTCAGAATGTCGTGCAGCATTTCATGCACGTCAAAAAATTTATCAAGCCAGACGTAGGTCATCAGGTGCAGCGTGCCGTAAAAAAAGGCATAGAGTCCCAACATGCGGCGAAAGCGTATCAGCCACGGCATGCCGGCAAGCTTACGAAGAGGCGTAACGCTTAAAGTAATCAGCAGGAAAGTGAGCGTCCACTTTCCGGTGGAGCGCGTGATCACATCAATGGGGTTGGCGCCCAGTCCATCGCGTGAAACAAAGCCCTTCCATAAAAGGACAAATACCGGACCCAGGCATACCAGGAACGCAAGAACTTTCAACGTGCGTATGAGCTTTTCCGGCGGAGCTTTCATCAATAATTTTTCTGCAGGTCCATGCCGTTGTATAAGCTTGCGACCTGGTCAGCGTAGCCATTGAACATGAGCGTGGGACGTTTACGGAATTCCCCAATGCGGCGCTCCGTTGCCTGACTCCAGCGTGGATGATCTTTCTGCGGGTTCACGTTGGAGTAAAAACCATACTCATCCGGCGCCATACGGTTCCAGGTGGTCGGCGGCATGGAGTCAGTAAAGCTGATTTTCACAATCGCCTTGATGCCTTTAAAGCCATATTTCCATGGCACCACTAAGCGCAAAGGTGCACCATCGACATTGGGCAGGGCTTCATCGTAGAGGCCAACAGCAAGGATCGTCAGCGGGTGCATGGCTTCATCCATGCGCAGGCCTTCCACGTAAGGCCAATCCAGCACGGCGCGCTTCTGGTTGGGCATTTGGTCGGGAGCAAGAATGGTTTGGAACGCAACAAACTTGGCGCTGGGCAGCGGGTCTGCCTGTTTGATCAAAGCACTCAAAGGAAATCCCACCCAGGGAATCACCATCGACCAGCCTTCCACGCAGCGATGGCGATAAATACGCTCTTCCAGCGGAGCAAGCTTCATGATGCTGTCAATATCGAGCTTCTTCGGCTTTTTGACCATGCCTTCAATGGAGACAGTCCACGGGCGTGTGCGGAAATCTTTGGACGCGCCGTTCGGCTCGTATTTATCTGTGCTGAACTCGTAATAGTTGTTGTAATTGGTAATGTCTTTGAAGGAAGTTGGAGTCTCCGAGGTGCTGAGAGGGCTTTTAACTATGCCGCTAAGCTTGATGCCACCAGCCTGGACCGTGGAAGTTGTGTCCAGGTGATCGCGAAGGTAAAAACCGCCGGCCAGCGCTGCGCCAGCCGCAGCAGCACCGATCATAAATCTGCGCCGGTTGAGGTACGTTTCTTTGGGCGTGACTTCAGAAGATGATATGTCAGACGGCTTTTTAATAAGCATAATGAATCCCGATTGGCCCCTGTCTCTATTCTAAGAGTAAAGTGTCATAAAGATA
>DASRCD010000713.1:0-13002 GCA_035653315.1 Candidatus Angelobacter sp. | reverse complement strand
TTCAAAGCGATTGCGGAAGCAGTGGACAAGCCAATTGTACTCTACAGCGTGCAGGGACGCACAGCCGCCAACATTGAACCGGCAACTCTGGGCCGTCTGGCAAAAATTCCTAACGTTATTGCCGTGAAGGAAGCGAGCGGGAATATTTCACAGATTGCAGAGGTTTTTAATCACGTTCCGGAAAGCTTTCTTGTTTTCTCCGGCGATGATGCAGTGACCCTGCCTGTGATTGCCCTGGGCGGCGTGGGAATTATCTCCGTCTGCTCGAATGAAATTCCTAAAGAAATGTCTGAATTGACGGCCGCGGCGCTGAACAATGACTGGACAAAAGCCCGCCGCTTGCAACGCCAGTTCCTTCGCCTGATGCAGGCCAACTTCCTGGAATCCAATCCCATGCCGGTGAAAGCCGTGCTGGCGATGATGGGGCGCATTGAAGAAGTCCTGCGTCTGCCCATGCTGCCAGTGAAAGCGGAAACCCGCTCCAAGCTGGAAAAGATTGCGGCTGAAGTCGGCTTGTTACAGGTGCACGCTACCGTCTCCGATCTTTAATCTTTTAGTCTTAAAATCTTTAGTCTTAACCTCTTTAGCAAAATCTAAACGAGAGTTGCGGCACTCAGCCGCCCATCGCTGACTAAGTCTGCTTTTTAGCCGCGAATAAACGCTAATCAACGCGAATTTATTCTGATTCGTGTATTCGCGTTATTCGTGGCTCAGCTTTAGCAATACAGCTAGCAATACCAGCCCACTCCTAACCTGTATATTTTCGCCAGAAAGAAAGCTGATTTCCGGTTTTCTCAGGTGTTCTGATCTGCATCCTATTACGAATGTTAAGAAGTGCAAAGCTGACTAGTAGCTGCTCGTCCGCTCTTCTTCCGAGAGCGAAACTTGAACTGCCCTTTGGTGTTTACAGTAAGCAGCACACGGCTTTGCTGAGTAAGCCGCAAAATCAGAGAATTACAAGGTCTTCAAAGTACATTCAGAGTAGATAAAAGAGGGTTAATTTCAATGAGAGCGCAAAATCAAAAACTGTGGTTGGCAGTAGCGATTTGCATGGCGTTCCTGAGCGTTCAAGTGTTTGCTCAAGGCGGTCCGCCTCCCGGTTCACAGCCGGGCGATCCTTATCAAAATCAAGGCGATCAATATCAGGGCGGCGGTGATCCTCCCGGACGCGTGGCCCGCCTGGGTTATCTCAGCGGCACTGTTTCCTTTCAGCCTTCCGGGGAAGACCAGTGGAGCCAGGCAGTGATGAATTATCCCTTGACCACTGGCGACCGGGTCTATACCGACCGGGACGGCCGCGCCGAACTGGAGACTGGCAACATTGCCGTGCGTCTCTCTGCCACGACCGACCTGACCACCACGAATCTATCTGATCAGCTTGTGCAGCTGGGACTGGCGCAGGGAACATTGCGCGTTCGCGCCTATGACATCATGCAGGGCAACTCGGTGGAGATCGATACGCCCAACGCGGCACTTACTCTGCTGCGGCCCGGAAGCTACAGAGTGGAAGCGTATCCCGATGACAACACTACGCTGGTCACGGTGAACAGCGGCGACCTGGAAATCAGCGGGAACGGCTTTTCACAGACAATCCATAGCGGACAATCCGTAAAGCTGAGCGGACAGGACGAGGTGCAGATGGCCGATGTCTCAAATCCGGGCAGTGATGATTTTGACCGCTGGTGTAATGACCGCGACAGGCGCTTTACTTCTTCTGCTTCCCGGCAATATGTGGGCCCTTATGTTCCCGGCTATGAAGACCTGGATCAATACGGGCAATGGCAGCCGACCCCGGATTACGGACAAGTTTGGTATCCCGCACAGGTGCCTGTAGGCTGGGCCCCATATCGTTACGGACGTTGGGCATGGGTTGAGCCTTGGGGCTGGACCTGGGTTGAAGATGAGCCCTGGGGCTTTGCTCCGTTCCATTATGGACGCTGGGCGCTGATTGGCTCACGTTGGGGCTGGGTACCCGGAGAAGCCGTGGCAATTCGACCGGTTTATGCGCCTGCTTTGGTGGCATTTGTTGGGGGCCCTAGCGCCGGAGTCCAAGTGTGGTTCCCGCTTGGCCCGCGCGATCCATATTTCCCGTGGTATCACCACAGCGACGTTTATCTGCGCCAAGTCAACGTAACCAATGTGCGGGTGAACGTAAATATTGTGAACGTGATCAATGTTCGCAATGTTGAAAACATTCACTATGCTTACCAGCGCGTTGCGCCCACGGCTGTTTCCACTGAGGTATTTCGTGGAGGCCGTCCAGTGGCGCGTGAAACTGTGCGTGTTGACGCGGAAGCGATTGGCAGAGCGCGCGTAATTGCGCACCCTGATGTTCATCCTGACGTGCGCGCTGTGCACGCGGGAGCCCCGGAAACGCACCCAGCTGTGGAGCGCACTCGTCCCCGCGTGGAAAGCCGTGCTCCAGTTTATAACGGCAACAATGGAAATCGCCCCGGTGCAGCCCCGCGTGGCAATGAGAACAGACCTGTGCAGGAACAAACACGCCCAGCCGAAGTAGGACGAACCCCTGCTAACGGCGGAAACAATCCGCCTGCGACGAACCGTGGGAGTTTCGATAATCGAGGGAACACGGAAAACCGGAGCAACGTAGAAAATCGCGGCAATGTTGAGAATCATGGCAACGATAACAGGGGCAACGTTGAGAATCGTGGTACCCCGGATAACCGCGGCAATGTGGAAAATCGTGGCAACGTAGACAATCGCAACTTAGAAAATCGCGGTAATCCGCCAAACCGTGAAAACCCGCAGGCTCCGCCTGCCGCACGGGAAAATAATCCGAGCGGCCCGCCGACACGTGGGAACAATCCGAGTGGTCCACCGACCGCGCGTGAGAATACGCAGAACAACAATCCTGCGGGACAAAACCGTGGCAATGGTTCACCGAGTGGCCCGCCTACCGATCGCAGACCGCTGGTGACGAGGAACCCTGCGCCGCAGCAGAATCCATCCTTCTCGCAGCGTCAGGGAGCGATGCAGGAACATCCCGGACGTCCGTTGGAGCCGCAACAGGTGGATAACATTCGCCGTGGCCAGCCCGCGGGCCCAATGCATGACAGTGAACCCGCGCCGCACAACAATCAGGCGAACCAGCCTCGTGAAAATAACTCTGGCGCGTCTCACAATTCAGGCTCGTCCTCGCAGCATGGCAATGAGAGCAGGGGCGGCAAAGAAAAGGATGACAAGAAACCGCGCTAGCTAATCTCTGAACAACTTAAACGCCCTCATAATCCGAGGGCGTTTTTTCTTTTTGACGACATTCCACGACATTCCACTGCTGCCGCTCCATGCCGCTTGAGCCCGCTTTCTCTCCGAAATAACGTTTGCTTGCCGGAAACGTTTGCCGCGAGGCCGTGCTATCGCCGATTTCAGCGCCGGCCCATGCAGACAAGGAGACAATCAGATGAAAAGCCACAGTTCTCACCAATTTTCACGACGCGACTTCCTCAGGTCTTCTCTGCTTTCCGCCGTCGCAGTGTATCTGGGCGGTTGCGCCGCCAAAAAGACTTTAGTTCCAGCGATTGCTCCAGTTGCCGCTGCATCCGGCGGAGTCCAGGTCAATGATATTCATTCGCAACTGAACGTAACTTCAGTACAACGCGTGGAAATCCCCGCTTCACTGGATGAGTGCCGCAGTATGATTCGCAACGCGCGAATGGCAGGCAAAATTATCTCTGTCGCGGGCGGACGGCACTCCATGGGTGGACAGCAGTTTGCCGAAAATTCTGTTTTGATCGATACGCGCAGCCTGAAGCGCGTGTTGAGCTTTGATCGTGAACGTGGCCTGATTGACGTAGAAGCCGGAATCCAATGGCCGGAATTGATTGGTTATTTGCACCAGGAACAAGCCGGCCAGGAAAAGCAATGGGCGATTGTACAAAAACAAACCGGCGCGGACAAATTCACGCTTGGAGGATCACTGGCTTCCAACGTTCACGGACGCGCGCTGGACCAGAAGCCAATTATTGCCAACGTGGAATCGTTCACGTTGCTGGATGCAGACGGTGAATTGCACGAATGCAGCCGGCAAGACAATCCGGAATTGTTTCGGCTGGCCATTGGCGGATATGGCCTGTTTGGCCTGGTCACCTCAGTCAAGTTGCGCCTGAGAAATCGCGCAAAAGTGCGCCGGATTGTGGAGATTCGCGATCTGAAGGATATTCCCGACGCTTTTGAGCAGCGCATCAAAGATGGTTATCTATATGGTGATTTCCAGTTCGCTACGGACGGAAACCGGCCAAGCTTTTTGCAACGCGGCGTCTTTTCCTGTTATCAGGAAGTTCCTGCCAATACCCCGATTACGGAAAATCCCACACGCTTTAGCCCTGAAGACTGGGCCCGGCTCACATATTACACGCATGTTTACAAGCGCCGCGCCTTTGAAATCTATACCACACGTTATCTGCAAACCTCAGGCCAGGTGTATTGGTCCGATTCGCAATTATTCGGCAGCTACCTGGATGACTATCACAAAGAGCTCGATCGTAAAATGCATGCTCGCGTTCCTGCCACGGAAATGATCACGGAAATTGACGTGCCGCGTTCAGCGCTGGTGGACTTTATGACCGAAGCAGCCCAGACTTTGCGCCGTGAACATGCCAATGTAATTTACGGCGTGGTGCGGCTGATTGAGCGCGATGATGAAAGCTTTCTGCCCTGGGCCAAAGACCGCTATGCATGCGTGGTGTTCAACCTGCATGTAACACATGATCCTGATGGGATAGAAAATGCCGGCCGCAGTTTTCGGTCTTTGATTGATCTTGCCATCAAGCATAATGGCTGCTATTACCTCACGTACCATCGTTTTGCGCGGAAGGACCAGGTGGAAAGTTGCTATCCGCAATTCAAACAGTTTTTGGATTTCAAACGGCAATATGATCCAGCACAACTCTTCCAGAGCAACTGGTACCGGCATTATCAAAACATGTTCAGTTGAGGAATTCTGATCAGCTATTAAAAAAGCGAAATCTAAAAAGGTGGAAACTGGTCTAAGCGGTGAAAGCGCGCAGCAAGTACGTGGGTAAAAATAAAAGCGGCCGCGCTGGTTCGCGCGACCGCCTCGCCTCTGCACCACCTCCGGGAGAGGGCCGCTGACAGAAGGAGTTCACGCTTCTGTCTGCGGCCCTATCCGGCCTTGCCCACCAGGAGAACATCCCTCTATTAGCTAGATCGAACCAACAAAAATTTCTTGCGCAATTTGTTGCGAATTTTCTTGTAGGCAGCTGCTTCGAATGTACTGGAAGTCTTAACTCTTCTACATCTCTCTTATTCCCGAGCTGTGCGTCAGGTACGAGGGATAATGCGCCTCATAACGTATGTGTCCGGCATTGCGCTCCCTGATCATCGCTTACAAACAGATGACTAGCTTGTCAGCGCAGCCATGGGGCCGTCTTCCATGCAGTCCCGTAGAGAAAGCTGGGGAGCGGCGCAGAGGCAGCGGGTAAATATTTGTATATTTTTTGAATGATTCATTTGAGGTATGCAATAGTAAACATGATGCAATCCAAAAATGATTTTCTTCAGGCAGCCATTGAAGAAGCCCGTCAGGGCATGCAGGAAGGCGGCATTCCCATTGGCTCAGTCATTGTACATGGCGGAAAGATCATTGGCCGCGGCCATAATCGCCGCGTACAGAACGGCAGCGCCATTCTGCATGGTGAAATGGACGCGCTGGAAAATGCCGGACGCCTGCCTGCATCGGTCTATCGCGAAAGCGTGCTTTATACCACGCTCTCACCGTGCTCCATGTGCTCTGGGGCGATCCTGCTGTATGGCATTCCAACGGTAATTGTGGGAGAGAACAAAACATTCATGGGCGAAGAAGAGCTTCTGCGCTCGCGCGGCGTGATGGTTGAAGTTCTCCAGAATGCGGAGTGCATTCAGATGATGGAAGAATTCATCCGCAAGAACCCAAAGTTATGGAATGAAGATATTGGGGAGTGATCCGTGGCTCTCTTAAATGGCCTCAAGTTCTCCTTCAATCTTCTCTCGGCAATCACTTATTAGTCCATTGAGCAGCGGAGCAGTTTCCTCGGCCTCGCAGTAGCAGATCGATCGGATTTCTAAGCTCGGCCTCGGAATGGCGTGCGTATAGAAGAACCTCTCCTCAATAGACGCGGTTAATTACAAATGGCAATTGCTCCCTTCAATACTTCCATGAATTGTCTGCGCCTTGTGGCGCATTGAGCGTAATGTGGTTCGCCATTACGCGCAGCAGTTCTGCCTGATTCAAGGGCGACCAGCCGTGGCCTTTCATCGGGCGGCCATATTCAAATGATCCGCCATAAGGCGGATTGCTGGTGCTGCGCAGGAAATCTTCCAGCTTGTACACCGCCAGATTCAGGTAGAAGTTATCCATGTCGCCGCAGTAGATGTGCAGTTTGCCCACAAGTTTGGGCCCGATGGTGAGCCAGTTATTCTGCAGATAGTCTTTCAAGTCATAACCGTGCTCGCGCATGTAGGCTGCAACGGTAGGATCAATTTTTCCCGTAGTCTTGTCCCACAGAGGTTTAGGATAACCATCCGCGCCAACCGGACCATACACGGCTTCCCATGCTTCAAATTGCTGGCCGGAGCGTCCGTGGGAGCCGAGAACATCTTCCAATTGGCTCATCTGCCGCATAGTCATATCCACCTGGCCTTCTGCCGTGCGCTCCATGGGGCGTTCAGGAATCGGCGGGTCGTAATTCGGGGCGAGAAATGCATTTCTATCGTTATAAATATCCACCATCATGTAACGGCTGAAGTCCACCGGATCGGGATAGAAAGTCCATGTGCCGCCAAAGAAATCCGGATGATAGACCTGCAATGCCAGAGATTCCCAGCCACCCGTGGAGCCTCCGGTAAGCACGCGCGCATAGGGCTGGCGGATAATGCGGAAATGCTCTTCAATATAGGGAATCAGCTCATTCATAATGGCGTCGCCATACGGGCCATTGTTGGCGGAGTTCACGGCATAAGAGTCGTCAAAATAAATGGTGGGATGCTGGAAAGTCACGGCAATCATGCGCGGAAAATTTGCGCCTGCCCATCGGTGGTATAACTCTGCACCGGAGATGCGGCCCTCACGCGGAGGCGGATCATTGGGCGATTGCTCCGTGGCAAAACCAAGCGGCGCACGCAGGCTGAAATGCCCCTGCTCATACAGCACCGGATAGTGCGCGTTAGGATGCGCGTCATAGCCTTCCGGCAGAAGCACGGTTGCGCCAAGA
This sequence comes from Candidatus Angelobacter sp., assembly GCA_035653315.1. Lineage (GTDB taxonomy): Bacteria > Acidobacteriota > Terriglobia > Terriglobales > Acidobacteriaceae > Angelobacter. The sequence goes on along the minus strand of DASRCD010000713.1, from coordinate 5,773 downwards.
TAAATCGGCTGTCCCCAGAACTGGGTGAGCAGCTTGCTCTGGATTTTTATGTGCTTTACATACTGCGTGTCACCGGGCGGCAGCGGCGTGGGAATCACATGGTTTAAATCCAGGCGGATTTCATATCCCGTAAGCGGATCAAGATGGAAGTGGCCCGCGTCACTATACAGATTGCCCGGAGATTTATTGAACTGCTGACCTTCCCACTGGTCCATATGGCCCCAGATTGTATTGCCGTCTGAACGCTGAAAGCGCGTATAAACGTTGAGCAGCGCCTGCACATAATAGTCGCCCGGCGGAAGCTCACGCACAGATTTATAAGGATAGCCAAGCGCAAGCGAGTCAAGCGTTGCGGCTTGTCCTGGTTGCAAGCCCTGAACATCGGCGGCAATGAATTCAGTGTGCGACCGCCAAGAGCCCGCCTGCAAACGCGGCTCCGGATCATTGGCACGGGCGATCATTACAAACAGCCTTCCGGTAAGCGGTTGCTGTTGTGAAGCAGGCAGCGTGATCCTGAAGGTGATGCTGGAGGCCACGGCCGGCGCTGAGAAAATCAGGCTCAGCAAGACACTGGCAAGACAGAACTTGGGCCAACGTTGGGCAAGGTTCATGAATTTTCTCCGGGGAAACTGAAAGAAAGTATACGGCGGGGAGAGGCGCGCGGCCAGATTTTGCATCCTATTTGCGTCTGGACCATGTTTCCGCCTGAGGCTTTTTCCGGCAGCATGATTTTTGCAGACGGAGATTCCGCTTGCCACTATAATGGGCGGGCATTTTGAGGTGCCTTATTCGCAAATTTTTTCATTTTCAGTCGCCGCGCGAAAGGTACAAATGCGACGCGGCCATCGTCTGGTGCTTTGATAATCGTTTTGAAATGGCATTGCGCAAGCTGATCAAAAAAATTGGCGTAGTGTATTTTGATCCCATCCGCATTGCGGGAGGAGCCAAATGCCTCGCGGGAAGTGAGAGTGAAGCAGACCGCCAGTTTGTACTGGACCAGATTCAAAAATCGGTCAAACTGCACGATACCGACACGGTGATCCTGATGCTGCATTCCGATTGCGGGGCGTATGGCGGACTCCAGGCTTTTGACAATGACGTAGCCCGGGAGGCTGAACACCACCGGCAGGACCTGCACCGCGCCGTGGAGTTTCTGCAATCGCAGATTCCTCATTTGAAGGTACAAGCATTTTTTATTGATTTTGAAGGTGTGTGGGAGGCGTTATTAAGCCAGCCCAAAGCCAAGTCAGCGTGACTGAACACGGAGAAGTGAATGTTTCACGGCACACACGGTGAATACAGATGGCTTGAAACCTCAGCGCATGAGATTTATGACGTGCTGCAGGTATGCCCTGCCGTTGCGGCAAAAAAGAATGTGGTGATTACGTCCTTTGATTCCGGGCCCCCTCCGCTTACGGAAAATGAAATCCAGCGCGGCTGGCAATTTTCCGGCAGGTCCATGCACATTCCCGTAGGGGACAACGTCTCCGCCATTCCGTTTGAGATTTTCAACGAGTGGTACATCTTTGATTCTTCCTCTCCGCTCATTGATATGAAGGTCTTTGCCAAGTATGACTGGTTTACCCTTGGCCCGGCGCAAACCGCCTATTCCCGCAATGGCAGCGCCTTTGATCTCAAGCGCATGCAACGCTGGTTCTGGCAGGAAATTGAACAGGTCAACCCGGAGTCTTATCTCTCTCGCGGCAACACATTGAAATTTGTGACTCGCAATGCTGAACACTTTAACCAGGTGCTGCGCGGATTAAGCTCACTGGACAAGCTGCGCAGAAAATATTCCCAGACCTCTGCCTGAGCGTGAAAGATATACTCTTCCCTGCATGGCGAACATTCTTTATGGGGTCAATGGCGAAGGTTCAGGCCACTCCACGCGCGCAAAGGAAGTAATCACGCACCTGCAAAAGCAGGGGCACACAGTCCATATTGTTTCCTTTGACCGCGGCCTGCGCAATCTGAGCGAAAGCTTTCCTGTTACGGAAATCTTTGGCCTGCGGCTGGCATACGTGAACAACCGTGTACGCTATAAGCGCACACTGGCCAGCAATCTGATGAAAGCGCCGCGCGCAGCACACAGTCTGAAATTGCTTTCCCGGATGGTGGAAGAAAATAATATTCAACTGATCATCACGGACTTTGAGCCGCTTACCTGCCATGTGGGACATCGCAAGCGCCTGCCCATCATCGCCATTGACAACCAGCATGCCATTACCAATACGCGTCTAGCCATGCCGCATGGTTTCCGGCGCGACATGGCAACGGTGAAGCTGGTCACGCGCATGATGACGCCACGCGCGGACGCCTATCTGGTGCTCTCTTTTTTCCCCGCTCCGGTGAAGCGGAAAAACACATTTCTATTTCCTCCAATTCTAAGGAAGGAAGTTCTTACGGCCAGCCCACAGGCAGGCGACCATGTATTAGTATATGTGACTTCACCATCCAAAGAGCTGGCGGCGCTGCTAAAGCAGGTCCGCTGCAAATTCATTGCTTATGGTTTTGGCCGCGAAGGTCAAGAGGGGAGCATCCTGTTCAAAAAACCGAGCATGGATGGATTTCTCGAGGACCTGGCGAACGCAAAAGCAGTAATCGCGAATGCAGGGTTTTCACTGGTGAGCGAGGCGCTGCACCTGGGCAAGCCATACCTTGCTATTCCGGTTCAGAGCCAGTTTGAGCAGACATTCAACGCCTATTATGTCAACAAGATGGGTTATGGCGCGTGGTGGGAAGAGCTGACCAAAGAAAAGATTGAATCATTTCTTTTCAACCTGCCGATGTATGAAGAAAAGCTGAGAGCTTATCCGCGCGCCGGCAATGAAGCATTACTGGCCAAGCTGGATGAATTCATCACTGCATATACAGCAAAGGCGCGCCATGGCTGAGATCGATACACAACTGAGCGGCCCGGAAGAGATAATTGAGCCCACGCTGCTCTCTGAAATTGCAGTTGTGGCAAGCCTTGCCTTTGCGGTGCTGGCGCTTTTTATCTTTAGCTGGCTTGGCGGCGAAGTGTTACGCGGCGATACTCAGCACTTTGACCAGTCTGTCCGCAACTGGGTGCATCAATTTGCCTCGCCCGGTATGACGCGTGCGATGACTTTTATCTCGCTGCTCGGCTACAACCTCCTGGTTCTTGAGTTGCTGATTGCGTTTGGCTTTTTTGCATGGCTGCGCTGGCGGCGCGCCGCTCTTTGGCTGGCCGTTGCCACCGCTGGATCACTGGCACTGGATACGGCACTGAAATACGCTTACCATCGCGCCCGGCCTGTCGCCTTCTTTGGTGTAGCGCCGCATTCTTATAGTTTTCCCAGCGGACATGCGCTGTGCTCTTTCTGCTTTTATGGCGTACTGGCCGGACTGCTCAGCGCACGCACCAAGGCGCTCTCATGGCGCATTCTGATCTGGACTGTTGCCGCCGTGCTTGTGGCGGCAATTGGGCTTTCACGCATTTATCTGGGCGTGCATTATCCCAGCGATGTATTGGGCGGCTATCTAGCGGCTACGATGTGGGTGGGAACGATTATCGTGCTGGACCATGTGATCAAGGCGCGAAAGCGGCGGCGAGAAGTTTAGCGAAACTTGGAAATCAAAATCTCACCGCCGAGGCGCAGGGACGCGGAGAAAATAATTAAGTGACGCCTTGTCGCAGTTCTCCTCTAACACATGCAATGTTCTATCCCACCCTTTCGCAAACATTGCGAAAGGATGGGGCACCCGGACCCGCATGGCTAGAACCTGCATTGCCGGGATGGCTCTCGCAGGGCCCTCGACTTCCCTCGGGATTTCGCCTGCAAACTCTCGTTAACGAGGATTCGGATGACAAATTTAAATTATTCGGCTTCGTCACAGGCAAGAGTGCCTGTGCCACATAAGTACTTTTAAATTCAACCCCGGCTTACGAACCCGGGTGATCTGGTGGTCTAGTGATTGGAAAGTAAAAGTAAAACTTACCACTGATTAACACAGATGAACACTGATCTGAAAAGAAAGAAGATGGATATTGAGTGATCGGACTGGGCGTTGAAAGCGAGGTCAACGCGAAGATCGTTGTTAGAGCAGTATTGGGATTTAGAACGCGTGCCGGTGGCTAACGCGGGGCCATTCGGTAGTTGCCTTCGGGGCGCTCGGCGGCAAGGCGCACCATGCGGCGGGATTCGCGGGTGGGACGCGAAGCTTCATATTCCAGAAACATCTGGATCGTGCGTCCGGCATCACGGTATCCCTGAAGAATGATGGGGCTGATGATCTCTGCATCAAAATCGAGCGCGGCAGCAGGGAGAGGATTTTGCGGAGCGATATTGAAGAACTTGACGAAGCGGTAACGCTGCTTGCCCACTTCCAGTTCCAGTTGCTCCGGCTTCACGCCCATTTCCGTGGCGTAGAGGGCGCACAGGCGGTTGATGTTGCTGAGCAGGGCGATATCCGATTTGAAGTTCTTGGATACGAGAATGTCCACGGCATGAACGCCGACATCCAGAAAGGTCTTGATTTCACCGGCATGGTCTTCGCCTTCCAGCGGCGCAATCAGCACCAGAAAAAGCACGTCGGCGCCCAGGCGCAGGGCAGGCAGAACGGGCTGGTTGGTCATGATGCCGCCGTCCGTCCAGAGACGGCCTTCCATTGTGACGGCTTCATAGGCAAAGGTGTAAGAAGAAGAGGCCACGGCAGCCAGCACCAGATCTTGCGGCTGCTCTACTTCTCGCATGACAAATTCCGCATGCACACCGGGATCGCGCAGAAGCGTTTCAACAGGTTTATTCGAAAAGAAACGGGCGATGCCGCGCTGAATATCGGTGGCGGTCATGATGACGCGAATCGCGGAATTGCGCAGCTTCTCTTCAGGAATGCGGGCGCGAAGGAATTTGATGCGATCAAAATTAGGGAACAGACCGGTACGCAGCGGAATCCGCAGGAACTTATGGCTTAGCTTGCTGAGCGGGTCCTGCAGCACGCGATAAAACGCCAGCATAAACAGGACGGCAAAAATCACCGGAACATGCGTTTTGAGCTGGAAAGAGCCATTCTCTTCCAGAGGCAGGTGAATATAGGTAAAACCGAGAAACAGGACGAGAAAGCCCCAGACCAGAACGTTGGCGCCAAGTGAAACCCAGGTCTTGCGCCAGTCTGGCTCCCAGTCTCTCTTGCGAACAAACTTCATGATCACGTAGCCGACGTAAGAAAGTTTATCGGCGAAAAGGAGAATGGAAATTCCGGCAACACCCAAAGCCAGCCATGTAAGCATTGGATGATGCGCGTGCAGAAAGATGCCGTGCGCCTGCATCCAGAGCCAGAGAAAGTTGCCGATGCCGGCCGAGGCAGCCACTAGTCCGGCAAGGAGGAAGATATAACGCGACCAGTCAATGCCGAGCGTGGCGGGAGTGAGTTCCAGCCAGGCGTTTACAAGCGCTTCAGCCTTGCCTACCGGGCCTTCAGCATGAGCAGCATAAGATGCGGCATTAATGCTGCCAACCGAAGTTGCAGTAATAATGTGCGTGGGCACTTCAGCGTCCTGAAAGGCCATGAGCACGCCGGCTTCATACGCGCCGCGCGCGCCTCCGCCGGAAAGCACCACGCCCACGCGCGACGTAAAAACCGGCGGCCTGCGCGACGTGCTGATGCGCGCACGAAATTCTTCCCGCAGACTTTCAAGTTCCGCCATTGTTTCAGCGCTGCGAATTTTGGTCGCCACAGGTTGCATGAACAGGCAAAGCATAACCCAGCTTTGGGCAAAAACCTATTCGCAAGGGTGCTGCACCAAATG
>DASRCD010000712.1:0-4677 GCA_035653315.1 Candidatus Angelobacter sp. | reverse complement strand
ATTAAAGCTTACTGGCAGATGCTGGGCGCAAAGATCGCGCAGATCGCGTTGCGCTTTGGCGCGGATGATATTGATGGGACCGTAATTGAAGAAAAAATCTATCATGATGCCGGCGCGACTACCCCGCAAGGCATGGTCCGCAAAGACCTGGAACGCCTCATCCGTGAAGCGGGCAGAGAGCCCGTTGAGCGCGACACCATGTATCGTCCCGTGACCAGGACAGAGACGTCGTTTACGATTTCTGTGTAAAGCTCTAGCCGCGGATTTCGCGAATGAACACGAATCAATTCGCGTGTTTCGTGTTATTCGCCAGCTTCGATTGTTTGTCAAACCGAAACCAAACGAACATATTCAGCCAGCGCCTCTTTCCAATGACGCGGCAGTGAAACACCTGCATCGGCCAGCGCCTTCATTTCCATAACTGAATATGCAGGCCGAGGCGCTTTCCTTTTCATCTCTGCTATTGGCTTGCCAAGAATTTTCTCTACCGGAAGATTTGCCAGCATGGCAGCGTGGTGCGCCAGTTCCAGGCGCGTGCAAGCGCCTTGATTGCAGAGATGAAACAGGCCAAAGCGTCTGCGTTCGATCACCTCAAGAATTTTGATTGCGGCATCCAGTGTATAGGTGGCTGAGCCTAGCTGGTCAGAGGCAACGGTATAGGTATTTCCCACGCGGAGAGCATGGAGTCCTTTGCTGACAAAATTGTCCTTTCCGGGCCCAAACAGAACGGAAACTCGAAAAATACAGTGCTTCTCCAGTCTGGCTACGGCCTTTTCCGCCAGCAGTTTTGTCTTGCCATAGACTGACACGGGGCCAACCGGGTCGGTTTCAATCCGTGGTGAACTAGCCATGCCGTTAAAGACTGAGTCCGTGGAGATGTGCGCAACGGTAAACGAAAATTCCTGAGCAGTTGCAACGATATTCCTGGTTGCCAATACATTGTTGTTGAAAGCGCGTTCCGGTTCGCTCTCACATAAATCCGGATCAGGAATTCCTGCTGTATGGATCAGGACATCCGGTTGGATCGTACGGAGCGCGCCTCGCAGTGCATCAGCGTCTGTTAAATCGGCTGTTGCCCGCGTCATTGGATAAACGGTGTGCGCGGCGCTAATCACCTGGACCAGGCCATGACCAAAAAGACCATTTGCGCCTGTGATAGCAATCTTCATTTGCTTACTTTTGGTTCTACCTGTTGCCGCTGGCCGCTCATACCTGCTGCATTGGTCCGTGATAATGATCCGCAATAAAGTTTATCCGCCAACTAATCAAGCGGCTTTTGCTGCGGATTCCAGCCATCCTTCCATAACTGAATGATTCACAACCCCTGCCTGCTGCATTACGAGTTGGTTGTTGTGAAAAACGGCAAAGTTCGGAATTCCACGCACGTTGTAACGGGCAGCCAGATCAGGATACCGTTCCGTATCTACCTTGAGAACAATGGCGCGGCCTGCCATGTGGGCCGATGTTTGAGCCACCTCAGGCGCAGCCATGCGGCAGGGACCACACCAGCTTGCCCAGAAATCAACCAGCACCGGCACCCGGGCTTTGCCGATAACTTCATTAAATAACGCAGAATCGACTTCCACAGGCTCAGCAATAGGAGGCAATGATGCTTTGCAGGCGCCACAACGGCCTGTATCGGCAAGATGATCTGCTGGTATGCGGTTCTTTTGTCCACACTGTTTGCAGGCCCTGACAAGCGGCATAAATACCTCGATCTTATGACTTCTATTTAGATGCCTTTCGCTGAAACCCCGAAGCGTAGCGAGGAGCCCTATCGGCATAATTACATAAAGCATGACGATCCGCATGAGATATGGATAGCTATAGGGTTCTCTCGCTGCGCTCGAGATTTCAGAAAAAGCTACTCTCCAAACACCCTTTTAAATATCTTGTCCACATTCCTCAACTGCCGCTCGATAGAAAACGCCTGATCAATCTGTTTGGCAGGTACGCGGGAAGTTATCTCCGGATCATTCATCACCAGCTCGCGGAAATTCAAATCTTCTTTCCACGCGCGCATTGCGTGTTTCTGCACCAGACGATACGCATCTTCGCGGGACATGCCATGCTCGGCCAGATCCAGCAACAATTGGCCGCTGAAGACCAGCCCTCCGGTTGACTCCAGGTTCTTCAGCATCCGGTTCGGATACACCATGAGCGTGTCAATCAAATGAATGGTCTTGGACAAAAGATAATCCACCAGAATGGTTGAATCCGGCAGGATCACGCGCTCAACCGATGAATGCGAGATATCACGCTCATGCCAGAGCGCCACGTTTTCAAAGGCCGCCTGCGCATTGGCCCGCACCACGCGCGCCAGGCCGCTGATTTGCTCGCATGTGACTGGATTGCGTTTGTGCGGCATGGCGGAAGAACCTTTTTGTTTTTCACTGAAATATTCTTCGGCTTCGCGCACCTCGGTCCGCTGCAGGTGGCGTATCTCGGTAGCGATCTTATCCAGCGTCGCTGCGATCGTTGCCAGCGTGGCTACGTAATAAGCGTGGTGGTCGCGCTGGATCACCTGGCTGGAAATTGGGTCAGCCTTGAGGCCCAGCCGGGCGCAAATTTTCTCTTCAAACTCAGGTTCCAGATGAGCAAACGTTCCAACCGCGCCGGAAAGCTTGCCCACCCGCATCTCTTCCGCTGAGCGCTTGAAGCGCTCAATATTGCGTACAGTTTCGGCGTACCAGTTCGCCAGTTTCAGACCGAACGTGGTGGGTTCAGCGTGGATGCCATGCGTGCGGCCGATGGTTGGCGTATGCTCAAATTCATGCGCGCGGCGCTCCAGCACAGCTTTCAGCTTTCCCAGATCATCGGCAATGATTGCTGAGGCTTCCTTGATCTGCAGCGCCTGCGCCGTATCCACCACGTCATTGGACGTGAGGCCGTAATGCAGCCAGCGCGCCTCCGGCCCAACTTTTTCCGCCACGGCTGTGGTAAAGGCAATCACGTCATGTTTTACTTCAGCCTCAATTTCGTGAATGCGCTTCAGGTCAAAGTCGCCGCGTTCGGCTATGGCACGCGCGGCATTTTCCGGGACAATCCCGGCATCGGCAAGGGTCAGGCTGGCAGCAGCTTCCACGCGGAGCCAGCAACGGAATTTATTGTCATCACTCCAGATTCGGCCCATTTCCGGGCGCGTATAACGGGGGATCAAAGGCTCTCCTTCAAAAAACGACCTTTGATAATAAACTCTGATACCTTAGTTTCGCCAACCGCAGCGCTGGTCCCAAAAAGCCCGGGCCAAAAGCACCCGGTGGTATCACGGAAGTCATAAGGTTTTTGCAGATTGCTGTTCCGGAGGGCGGGTGTTTGCAATCAAAGGTTTAAATGACTAAAAGGGCCCTTTATCGGGTTGGTGTCGATAAAAGGGCCCAGGCTCGAATCTAAGCAGAATGTATACATTATGTCGCGGAGCGATATAAAATGTCAAAGGGAAAAAATGTGCGGCCTTTAACCGAGCCGGAGTACCTGGCTTTGGGTGAATTCCGCTATCAGTTGCGCAAGTTTATGCGCTATATGGAGGAAGCCACCCGTCTGCAGGGCGTAAACCCGCAACAATACCAGCTGGTGCTGGCTATTAAGAGTTTGCCGAAAGACGCGGTGCCTACCATCAGCCAACTTGCTGAAAGAATGCAGTTAAACCATAACAGCATGGTAGAGCTGGTGGACCGGTGTGAAGAGCAGAACCTGATTCGACGCAACCGTTCAGCCAATGATCGCCGCCAGGTAACACTCTCTGTAACGCCGGAAGGCGAAACTCTGTTACGGAAGCTGGGCGTTGCCGCGCAGCATGAGTTGCGCGAGCGCGGTCCTGCACTGGTAGCTGCAATTCAACGATTGACGAGCGGGATTGCCTCTGAATCTGGAGAAGAACCTCAGCCCAGTCAAAAGCCGCATAAAGGAGGAACCGGAAAAGCCGGCGCATGAACGAATCGAACCGGGTACCGCAATCACTGCCTGAAAGGAATCTTATCGCTCCAGTTCAGGCCCTTGGAGATTTCACCACCACTTGGCGGGTTTTACCCATAACCGGGCTTGCGCTGGTAATAGGCGTGCTGTCTGCTTATGTTGCTGTTGTCTTGCTCAAGCTGATCAGCTTTTTTACTAATGTCTTTTTCTTTCTGCGCTTTACTACCGCGCCGGCTTCGCCGGGAGACACCCATTTAGGCCCATGGGTAATTTTTGTTCCTGTGATTGGCGGGCTGATTGTGGGTCTGATGGCCAGATTTGGCTCGGACAAGATTCGCGGGCACGGCATCCCAGAGGCGATTGAGGCCATTCTCCTGCGCGGCGCAAAGGTAGAACCGCGCCTGGCGGTGCTCAAGCCGGTTTCCACGGCTATTTCCATCGGCTCTGGAGGCCCGTTCGGCGCGGAAGGTCCCATCATCATGACGGGCGGCGCTTTCGGTTCTCTGATCGCCCAGTTTTTCCACCTTACATCGGCTGAGCGAAAGACGCTTCTTGTGGCCGGTGCCGCGGCCGGCATGTCTGCCACGTTTGCCGCCCCTTTCGCCTCCATCATGCTTGCAGTTGAGCTGCTCCTGTTTGAATGGAAGCCGCGTAGTTTTATTCCTGTTGCCTTAGCCAGCATCACAGCTGCGGCTGCGCGCGTGCATTTAATGGGGGGAGGCCCAATTTTTCCTGTTCCGGCCCATGACGTTGTATGGGCGC